>JAQCNK010000364.1 GCA_028275075.1 Haloarcula sp.
GATCGGCCGCAAGCAGTTCCTCCCGCACGTCCAGAAGGTCGTCCCGAGCGTCGAGCTGGAGGATATCGAGCGCGCCAAGGGGTACGGCGGGGTTCGGCCACAGATCGTCGACACCGAGAACAAGACGCTGGACATGGGCGAGGCGAAGATCGTCGGCGACGATATCATCTTCAACATCACGCCGTCGCCCGGCGCGTCGACCTGTCTGAAAAACGCGATGCGGGATACCCACACGCTGCTGGAGTCGCTGGACGGCGATTACGAGTTCGACGAGACGGCGTTCCGCGAGGCGACGATCGGCCACTTCCCGCGGGCTGACGAGGACGACAATACGGTTGAGGTCGACGCCGTCGATACGGCTGCGGCCGACGACTAAGCGCGCTGCGACTATTTTATACCGATCTCGCTCCGCGCCTCACCCCGACGCAGCCACGATTTACCGCCTATTCGCTCTCGATATCGACGCCGGTGATGTCGAATCGCGCGCCACCATCTGTGCCAGTCGTAATGTCGATCTCCCACCCGTGGGCTATCACAACATCCTTGACGATCGACAGTCCGATCCCGGTGCCGTCGTCGTTGGTCGTATACCCGTGTTCAAAGATCTCGTCGCGTTGCGCCGCCGGAACCCCGGTTCCTGTATCCTCAATATAGAATCCCTCCCGCTTGCCGCCGTCGGTGTTCATACCGGCATCACCGAGCAGTCCGGTTTTGAGCGTCACAGGTAACTCGTTATGATCGGCGGCGTTTCGATAGAGATTTTCGAAGACCTGTAGTAACCGGTCCCGATCGGCGTCGATGGTCGCGTCCGCCGGGATCGTCGAGTCGAGTGTACAGTCGTCGACTGCAGCGTGGTCCCACGCGTCGGTGGCGACAGCCGCGAGTGCGACTGGTTCGGTCTCCTCGACAGTCTGGCCCGCCCGAGCCAGCATCAGGAGTCCATCGACGATGCTCTCCATGCGCTCGTGGGCCTGTTCGATGTTCTCCAGTGCCATCTCGGCCTCGTCGAGATCCGGGTCGTCGCCGCTGACGGCGTGGTCTGCAACGCTCAGCCAGCCGTCGATCGTCGACAGCGGGTTCCGGAGGTCGTGGCTCACGACGCTGGCGAACTCGTCCAGTCGCTCGTTTTGCCGCTGGAGCGACTGCTTTTGGGCCGCCAACTGCTGCTGTCGTTCGACCCGCGCGGTCACGTCGGCGAACGTGATCACCCGACCGATGGTATCGGCTGCCGAAATCGAGATCGGCGAGACCGTGAGTTCGTACTGTCGACGCCCGTCCTGTCGGACCTCGACTGTCGTGCTACGTCCCTCGGTTGCCAGTATCTCCTCGATGGTCTGCTGGGAGGTGAGAAATACGTCAGCGAGGCGTTCGCCGATCAGGTCGGCTCTCGACGTGCCGAGCATGGTTGCGCCGACCTCGTTGACATCGACGATCTCACCCTCGGCGTTCGTCACCACCATTCCGCTCTCCATGTTCTCGACGACAACGTCCCGCGCAAGCGGCGACACATCGAACATTCTGTACTCCGAGACGGCGATGCTGAAGATAACCGCCCAGAGCGCGCCACCCACGGGCGTCCACTCGACGGTGGTGAGATCGAGGTTGAACGCGAGGTTTGCGCTCATGATAAGCGACACCGACAGCAACACACTCAGCGTCTGTTTGGGGAAGTAGCTGTCAGACCGAAACTGCAGGAATCGGGTCACGATCCAGCCCGTTGCGACCGCGACGAGCGTGTAGCTGTACAACCCGTGGACGAAGAACCACGGCCCAGGCGTATACGAGAGGACGAACGCCCCGGTGCTCGTCGCCTCGACCGACGCGCGGACGAGCATATGTTGTGGATTCGTCCAGACTAGCCCCATCGTCACCACTGGAATGACCAGCAGCGCGGCCAGCCGCCGTCGCCGAGCCCACGTATCGTGGTTCGTATACACCGCGGCGAACACGAAGTACCCGACCGTGCTGAACGCCGGCCCGACGAACCGTAGATTGTGCCACAGTCGTTCGGCAGCCAGCGTGGTGGCACTGATACGCAGCAACTCGGCGAGCGCCCAGACCGCGAAGGGAACGGTAAACAGGATCAGGGCGATCCGGAACCGCTCGTCCGCGAAACTATCGACCAGATACCACGGCAGGAACACAACCACGATTGCGAACGCAAACGGGAGCAGCAGCGGCGTCAGCTCATACGCCACGAACACTGGCTCTCACGGTTTCATAGGTTGATTGTCCTTTCGCAATAACAGTTTTTCTTACTATCCGACACGTCAGCCGGGCGCTACGCCGTATTCGGTGGTATACCGGCCGAAAATGCAGTGCTATCGGTGCCAACTACTACTCGTCCTCGTCGTCTTCGAGATTATCCTCAACCCGCGATGCGTACTTTTCGAGGTCGGCGGCGATAGTCCGGGCCTGCTCGGGCGTCAGCCGCACGCGGTCGGCGTGGGCCGGCAGATGGTCGAGCTCGGCGTTGTCGAGCTCCATCTCCAGTTTGATGTGGTCGGGGTTCTTCCGCGGGGCGGTCGCGTTGACGACGGCGTAGGCCGATTCGGTGAACTCGTGGGCCTCGGCTTCCCCGTCGAGCAGGTCGAGCGTCGTGTAGGCGTTGACAGCGAGAAGTCGGTCTGACATGGAAATCGAAAGGAGTGGCTAGTCCGAAAACGTTTGGGATGCAGGCGAGCAAAAATCGGTCGCTTCGGACCGGATCAGTCGTCGGCTGGCGTGGCGTCGATGGAGTTGCCCTCGGCGTCGGTTGGTGCGGGCGAGGCGTCCATATCGTCCTCGTCGGCGTAGGGGTACCACGTCATCTTCGTGTTGTGCATGTAGGGGTCCTCGTAGCTCGTCTCCTCGGGCTCGATGAACTCTTC
>JAQCNK010000167.1 GCA_028275075.1 Haloarcula sp.
TCCTCAGCCCCGTGAAGCCAGAAGATAACGGCGGTCGCATCTGTTAGTTCCTCGATGAACGCATCGACCGCTGGTTCGTCGTCAAGATCGCTCTCCGAGCGAACGACGAGGTCGGTCTCAAGTTGGCCCGCGGCCCGTTGGACGGCCCCGAGTTCGTTCTCCGTCGCGGTGTAGAGTCCGAGCTGTGGCATAAGGTTATTAAAACTCCGTTGTGGTTAGTACAAGTATGGTTGATTTCGCTGCGGACAAAAAGGTGTCGGGGGCGCCGTCGTTCGACGCCGTGGTTGGGCAGCGAGACCTCAAAGACGGGCTGCTCGCTGTCGCGGTCGACAGCGACCTCGATGGACTGCTGATCCGCGGCGAGAAGGGGACGGCCAAGTCCACGACAGTTAGAGCACTGGCCAGTATGTTGCCAGAGCACCACGCCGTCTCCGACTGCCCCTACGGCTGTTCACCAAACGACCCCGACAGTCAGTGTTCGGACTGCCGGGACCGTGCGGACCCCCCCGTCGAGAAACGGGCTGCGCCGCTGGTGACGCTACCGCTGGGAGCGACCCGGGACCGTGTGGTCGGGACGCTATCGGTGGCAGACGCGATGGATGGCGAGGCGACCTTCGACCCCGGGTTGCTGGCGCGAGCGAACCGCGGTTTGCTGTACGTCGACGAGGTGAATCTGCTGGACGACCACCTCGTGGACGTGCTGCTCGACGCCGCCGCGAGTGGCGTCAATCGCGTCGAACGCGACGGGGTCACCGTTTCACACCCCGCCGAGTTCACGCTGGTGGGGACGATGAACCCCGAAGAGGGAGAGTTGCGCCCGCAACTCCGTGACCGTTTTGCCCTGCAGACCGAAGTGACCGCCTGCGATGATATCGACGACCGCGTCGCGATTATCGATGGTGTACTCGACGGGACAGCCGATACTGCCCGGCGGTCCGCCGAGTCATCAGCGTGCTCGCCGGAGGACCGACTCACCAATGCCCGTGAGCTACTCCCCGACGTGACACTGGCCGGGGAGTTCCGTGAGGAGATCGCCGAGCTCTGCCGGGACGCCCAGATCGACGGGCATCGAGGCGACATCGCGACGGCACGCGCGGCCCGTGCCTTCGCCGCGCTGGACGACCGGACCACGGTTCTCCAGCCAGATATCGAACGCGCCGCGGCGTTCGCGCTCCCCCACCGGCTCCAGTCCGAGCCCTTCGAAGAGTCCCCGGCGCTGGACGACGTACTGGACGACCACTTCGAGGATGAGAGCGACGAGACAGCGGAGTCAGGCGACGACGACAGTGACACAGAGTCAGGCGACGACACCACCAGCGAGGGCGGCCAGTCCACTGCGACGAACGACAGCGGTTCGGAGCGCGACCACGAGCCGTCGTCGGAATCGGCACCGGGCCGCGATGGTGGGGACGGCGACGGCGAGGACGACCGAAACCAGCGCGACACCGGCCAGCCCGAGAGCACCGACGACGGGGAAGCGACGCCGTTGCTCCCCGGCCAGTCACGAACGGGTGTCGGTGACAGCGCGAGCCCGGATGTCGAGGCCCCTTCAGTCGAGACGAACGGCGGTCTGGCGAGCGGCCGTGCGACCGCCACCGGCACCAGCCGCGGCGCGGCCGTCCGGACCGAACGAGCGGGGCCCGAAGACGATGTTGACGCGGCCGCGTCGGTCCGTGCCGCCGCGCGACGGGGGAGCGACCGGGTCGGTTCCCGGGACCTCCGCCAGTCCGTGCGGGCCGGCGACGCCGGGACACTCGTCGTGTTTGCTGTCGACGCGAGCGCCTCGATGCGCCCGGCGATGCGGGCCGCAAAAGGGTGTGTGCTGGAGCTTTTGAAAGACGCCTACCAGGCCCGTGACGAAGTCGCTGTCGTCACCTTTGCCGGCGACGACGCGGACGTGGTTCTCCCGCCGACCGACAGCGTCTCGCTCGCTGCTCGCCACCTCAAGGACCTCCCCACCAGCGACCGGACACCGCTGCCTGCGGGACTCGATACCGCGGCAGAAGTCCTGACTGCGGCAGATCCCGACGCCGCCGTTGCGGTGGTCGTCACGGACGGTCGAGCCAACTCCGCAGACGGAAGCCCGGTTGCGGCGACCCGCGACGCGGCGGACAGGCTCGGTGCGACCGCAGATAGAACGGTCGTCGTCGACGCCGGGACCGATGGGCAGGCGGCGCTGACAGCGGCCGTAGCCGAAGCCACCGAAGGAACCGTCGTCCCGCTGTCGGCCCTAACCGCCGAACGTATTGACGCCGCCGCCCAGTGAGGGTCGGAAGTTTTACAATCTAACTTGATTTATAGACAAGTAGAGTTTCAATGCAGGCTGAGAAAGACACCGTTCGCCATCGCGTCGATATCGCTACCAGCGGTCTCTCGGGCACCCAGATGATGCTGGGGGTCGCGCTCGTGGCCGCGCTCGGCTTCACACTGCTGTTCGTCCAGGACCCGATGGTTCACGACAGTATGCATAACTTCCGTCACGGGGCCGGCGTTACCTGCCACTAATGACGACCGACTACCTCGAACGAGGGGCGCTGTCCGGGCTCGTGGGCGGACTCGGTTACGGCCTCTTTCAGGCGACGGTCGGGAACAGCTTCATCGCTGGGCTGGAGAGGTTTGAATCCGGGCACAGCCACGGCGGCGGGCCGGTCGTGGACGGGTTCACGACGGCTGCGGTCAGCGTCGGCGGTGGCGTCCTCTGGGGGCTCCTCTTTGGTATCGCCATCTTCGGGGTTGGCTACTATTTCCTCGAACCAGCGCTACCGGGTCGCGATGCCACACGACGGCTCGTACTCGCGGCGGCAGGGTTTCTGACTGTCTCCGGTGCGCCGTGGCTCGTCCTCCCGCCGCAACCACCTGGGGTTGAACAGGCGCTTGCGACGGAGACACGGCTAGCACTGTATGCCGGGATGATGGTTGTCGGAGCGGTCGTCGCGGCCACCTGTGTACTGGCATACCGACGGACTGCAACGCGACACACGGCAGTGACTGCCCTGGCCACTGGGCTCCCGCTGGCTATGCTGGCCGTACTGGTCGCGCTTGCGCCGGAACGTACCGTCACCGGGCCAGTTCCGGCCACACTCACGGCTGCTTTCCGCTGGACAGTTGTCTTCGGCCAGGTCGGGCTGTGGGCGACGATGGCGGTCGTCCATACGTGGCTGGGCGAACCCGAACTTCCGACTGTGGAGGCGGAGTTTCAGGCCACGGCCGACTGATACCTGGCTGTATGTGCGTGAAAATGTTCGGCACCTCAGGGTGGTAATACGGTCAGCTGTATCAGTTCTGAGGTGTCTCGCTGTCGGTCGCTGTCGCCCCGTCGGTCGCCGTTCCGGTTGGTGTCGACGCTTGCGACTGGATCTCATCGAAAGTCTCTGCGCCGAACAGACCATTGACCATGTCGAACGCCAGCATGTCGATCAGACGGGTCGCCGGTCCGGAGACCAGCAGTGCACCCGCCCGCTCGACGGTGTCCTCAACCGTGATATCGTCGCCGATCTGCTCTTTGAACTGATCGATACCATCCGAGAGTAGCTCGCGCTGAGCGGTTTGAAACTGCTGTCGTGCCTGGGTTCGCGTAATGTTGCCGGACCGGAGATCGGATTGAATCTCCTGCTGGCGCTGTTGGAGTTCCTCTTGGTCAGGCTGGATACTGACCGTCACTTGTGGCATGCCATCGCCAGTGTCCGTCTGAACGCTGTTCGGTGCCCCGTCAGTGTCCGTCTGAACGCTGTTCGGTGCCCCGTCAGTCCCAAGAGATTCGCAGCCAGCGAGCGACACTGTCGCGCTGATACCGGCAAGCTCAATGAATCGGCGGCGCGTCGATTTAAATTCCATTACTTTGTCACACTTACGTCGAATTTTATAAGTTCCGGTCTGTTGTTCTGTCTCCCTGGGCGATGTAACTCTTCCCAGCCCGTCTCAACTGTCGGCTGGGCCAAGACGGACGAATTCGTCACCACAGCACCGCAAATATCACCTCTGTCCGACAGATCAGTACTTGGGCTCTGCGCCGGTGACCGCGTAGATATCGTCCATGATGGCGTCGCGCTCTCGCTGCCACGCCTCGAAGCCGTCACGGTGGCTGGGATAGGACTCGTAGTGATCGAGCAAGCGGTCCGCGAGTTTCTTCGTCTGGTAGAGGTCCCGGATGGTCCCCCAGTGGCCCAGGGTCTTGACCGCGGCCCGTATTTTCAGCCCGAGCCCGATGCTCGTCGAGCCGCCGTAGAGTGCCTCAGCGAGTTTCTCGCCCGGAATGGCGGCCAGTAACGCCATGAGATCGTCGATGTCGTAGGCCGTGGTAAAGATGTTGTAGACATCCAGCGCGGCATAGCGCGCTCCGAAGTGGTCCATAACGTTGACGTTGTACTCCCAGAGCGCGTCTTCGTCGTCCGTGCGGTCGTCCTCGATGGCGTCGATAGCCTGCTCGGCGGCGTACTTCCCGGCGTAGGCCGCGCCCGCGATACCGCCGCCGGTCGTCGGATTAACATGGGCCGCAGCGTCGCCGACGGCCATGTAGCCCGGTGCGACCGCCGAGTCGTACGGGCGGCGGGTCGGGAGGGCGGCGCCGAGCTTGTCGGTGACTTCCCCGCCCTCGAACTCCTCGCGCTCGCGAAGGTCGGCCTTCAGGTCGTCGACCAGTTCCATCGGCTCCTCGTTCATCTGGAAGCCGAGGCCGGCGTTGATCTCCGTGTCCGTCCGCGGGAAATACCAGAGGTAGCCCGCCGACCGCTCGGTAGGCTTGAACACCAGCGCGTCGTCCCACTGAACTGGCTCGTCCACTTCGACAATCTCCCGGTACGCCGAGCAGAACTGGGAGTAACGGACGTTCGTATCGAAGGTCGCGCCCTCGAAGTCGGTCTTGTCCTGCAACAGTGAGAGCGCCCCCGCACCGTCAATGACGAGTTCAGCGTCGTAGGTGACGGGGGTGTCCTTACGGACGGCTTCGAGTCCGGTGACGGTGCCGTCGTCAGTCTGGCGGATGTCCTGGACGACCGTGTCGTAGTGGAACTGCGCGCCGGCGTCGCCGGCGCCCTCGATGAGACAGCGGCCGTACTCCCAGCGGTCTATGACCGCGAGTTCTCCCGGGACCGGGATTTCCAAAACTGTGTCCTCTTGTGGGATCTCGAAGCGGCCGTGATCGACGTCCGTGTTGGTGAAGGCGGGTTCGAGTTGGGACCTGGGTATAGCGTCGGGGAAATCACTGGCCCCCTTTAGCGCGTCCCCGCAGGCGATATGGCCTGCCTCCTCGGCGTCCTTTCGCTCGACGACAACGACATCGTAGCCCGCCTCGGCAATCGTCGCGGCGGCGTAACAGCCCGACGTCCCCGCCCCGACAACGGCCACGTCGTACTGGTGTGTGGTCATGCTTCCAGATCCTTCCCGAAGCCAAAAAATCGTTCCGACTACGGGTTTGTCGCCATAGCAGCGGGAATAAAGAGTTTAGACGGGGGGCGGCAAACGCTTGAGTATGACTGACTACACCGTCTCCTTTGTCGGGACCGGCGAGGAGATCACGGTCTCCGACACGGAGACAATCCTCTCGCGATGCATCGAAGAGGGGATCGCTCAGGAGTACTCCTGTCGGGTGGGAATGTGTCTGGCCTGTTCGGCCGAAATCCTCTCCGGCGAGGTCGTCCAGCCGGCAGCGCGTGGGCTAACGCAAACGGAGCGGGAGAACTACGCGCTGACCTGTATGGCTCGACCCACATCGGATCTTGAACTCGACCGCGGGAAGTACCCGCCCAGCATCGAGGGTGACGCCGACGTGGCGCCGGCAGACGACGATTGATTCCGCGGCGTATACGGGTCGACAGAACGATTGCTAGAATTCGGCTCGCCAGACCCCGGCGAATATCTATCAGGGCTTCTGTCGACCCGTATAAACACGCTACACGTTGAACAAATCTGCCAGTGACTCTCCCATACATCACTCCAATCTGACAAATAGAAGGGCAGGTGATATAACCCCACGGGCCGTAGGACTCATTGACACTATCGTCAGCGGACGGCCATCGACGACTTAACACACTCTCCCAACAATGACCAGCCGTGTATACAGACTCCACTCGACGCTCGAATTGCCACTGGAAGACGCGTACGATTTCTTCGAGGATCCCGACCTCCCGCCGGAGATCGCTGACGTAGACATCACTCGTCGGAACAACACGCTCATCGTCAGTGCCGTCGCGAAAGACGACAGTATGAGCAAGTACACACCGACGGCACAGTTGAAAGCCAGTGTTAGTGAAAACCGTGTCTACGAGGAGGACCCCGAAGAGATGGGGCCGCCCGGCGCCGCCTCGACCGGGTCGGCCGGTGGCGGCCCGCAGTGGGGCACCCTCGAGGAAGAAGAGGAAGAGATCGAATCCGAACTCGTCGAGTACGCCTGCTTCAAAGGTGACCGCGAGACAGTCCTGCAAAATACGGCGCTCCAGTACGCGATGTTCAAGGTGCTCTGTGAGGTCGCGAAAGTCGCGGAGAAAGGGACGCTGACAGCCATTGCCGCTACTGACGAGGGACTCGAGGCCGTCCGCGTCGTCGACGGCGAAGTACACCCTGCTTCTATCAACGTCGTCGAAGATCCCGCCGACGAGGACGAGGAAGAGGGTGTTGACTGGCGCGACAACGAGTTCATTAGCTAACGCCGCCCGTCCGTTCGAACAGTTCCGTCTGATAGGACTCATACTGCCGGCTATAACAAACTGAAGGAATTCGCCATCCAGGGTGGCGAATATCTTCACGAACTTATAGCCGGCAGTATCAGGACGATACGCCCGATATCTCGCCGCCAGCGACGCGCTCGGCAATTGGTATCGTGACGTTCGCTTCGATGTAGGCGGCGACGAGTATCAACGCCGCCGAGACCGCGAGCAGCCATCCTGCCTCGCGCAGATCCTGCCGGGTGAGGAGCTGATTTTCCAGTCCACGGATATACCGGACCGTGAGCCAGGCAAAACGCAGGCCGACGGCCGAGGCGACGAGCAGTGCCGGAACCTCCAGCACGCCGTGGGGGACGATGAGCATGGCGACGACGAGGGGATCGACCTGCTGGACGGCGATGCCGACAACGGCACCGATAAGCAGGCCGTTGAGGACGAGACCGAGGACGGTGACCAGTCCCAGAGATACCGCGCCAAGCGATAACGCAACCATCGCAAC
This sequence comes from Haloarcula sp., assembly GCA_028275075.1. Classification (GTDB taxonomy): domain Archaea; phylum Halobacteriota; class Halobacteria; order Halobacteriales; family Haloarculaceae; genus Haloarcula. The sequence goes on from JAQCNK010000167.1 coordinate 7,159, forward strand.
GAGGTTGTTCACGGCGAGATCA
>JAQCNK010000017.1 GCA_028275075.1 Haloarcula sp.
TTTTCCGGATCACACTCCAGAACGAGCGTGTCCCAGCGTCGGTACTGTGTCCCGAGCTGGCGGGCGACGAGAACAGCCGAGTCCTCGCGTGCGGGCGACCACTCGCGCTCGGTCCACTGGCAGACGTACAGTTCGAACGCGAACTCGGAATCGGACGACACGGGAACTGGTTGGACAGTGGGGCACCTGAATGTGTCCGTCGAACTCCCGGTCGCGTGCCGTGCGGTCGCTATTGGACGGAAAAAATTTATACAAAGTACCAGCAGACGGAATATGGTCAGGGAACTGATTGCAGCAGTCGGACCGTCAGCGATTCCACTGCAAAACGACGCAGTCGGGGCCATTTTCGGGCTCGTCTTCTTCGCGCTGTACGCGCTCCTAATCGTCGCAGTCATCGCGGGGATGTGGAAGATGTTCACGAAAGCCGGCGAGCCCGGCTGGGGCGCGATCATCCCGATATACAACGTCTACCTGCTGCTCAAAATCGCCGACCGCCCCGCCTGGTGGCTGGTCCTGTTCATCATCCCAGTCCTCAATATCATCATCCAGGTCATCGTCAGCATCGATATCGCGAAGAACTTCGGCAAGGGCGTCGGCTACGGTATCGGGCTGGCGTTCTTGACGTTCATTTTCTACCCCCTACTGGGCTTCGGTGATGCGACGTACCAGGGCGGTAGCACGGGCGGGTTCTGAGCGGCCGCAGGCGCTCACGCCCAGGCCCTGAACGGGCGGGTGCCGGCTTCGAGTCGAAAACACATAGCCGTCGCTCGGACCGCCGGACTTGTTTCCCGAGGGTTACTCTTCGCTGTCCTCGTCGTCTTCGCGTTCGTCGAGGAACTCGTGGGCCTGCTCCAGTATCTCGCGGGGGCCGTCCTGCGTGACGGTGTTGATCGCTTGCTCGTAGTCGCGCCACTGCATGTCGCGATGCTCGGTCGACAGCTCTGCCGATGCTTCGAACGACTTCGCGACGAACAGATGCACCGTTTTGTGGATGGTGTTGCCGTTCGCCTCGAACACGTAGTCGTAGTCTTCGCGGAACCCGTCTAAGAGCCGGAAATCGCCGATTCCGGCCTCCTCTTTCACTTCGCGTATGGCGGTCTGCTGGAGTTCCTCCTCGCCCTCGACGCCGCCCTTGGGAAACTCCCAGTCCCCCGGGCGGCTCTTGAGCAAGAGGTACTCCCGCCGGCCACGCGTATCGCGAAAGAGGATGGCTCCCGCGCTCGTGGCCTCTATCATTGCTCAGTCATACATTACGAGTACTTAAGAGAATATCGGAGACGAGCGCCGCGAGCGAGTGGTCCCATAGCGCCCCGAATCACGTCGATACGGCGGGAAGCACCCGCCCGCAACTCCGCTGTTACACTGTCGGCTGTACGTCTGTGAACATATGTACCACTCCGGGATGGCAACTGCCGTCAGACCACCGTGCCGAAAGGCTGGGCTTTTGGTAGTCGGCAGTCATCTTACTTCCAATGCCGTACGTCACGACGCTGATCCTTACGAGTGGGGACCGCCACCGCCTCGACGATGTCGTGGCGGAGATTAAAAGCCGGGCCGAGCGGAAAGGTGTGGAACTGAAAGGCCCGCGACCGAAACAACCCCGGAACCTCAGGGTCCCACAGTCGAAGACACTGGGGCCTGACGGTGGGCGATTCGACCCGTGGAGCTACACCGTCTACGAGCGAACCATTGACATCGTCGGCTACGAGACGTTCGCCCGCGAGGTGACCGCCGAGGCGTTCCCGCCCGAAGTCCATGTTGAAGTCGATGTCGAACAGCAGACGCCACCCGGGAGCGGGTGATAAGTTCTTTCGCCCCGTCGCCCCGGTATGGACCAGCAGCGACATGCCCGGCTCACGACCCTGCGCCGGGAACTGCATCGTCACCCGGAGCCGGCGTGGTGTGAGTACTGGACGACGAGTCGTATCGTCGACGAGATAGAACGCATTGGCGTCGATGAACTGCTGCTCGGCCCCGAACTGCTGGCGGCCGACGCGCGGATGGCAGTGCCCGACGAAGCGACCCGTGACAAGTGGCACGGTCGCGCCCGGGAAGCGGGCGCTCGCGAAGACGTGCTGGAACAGTGCGAGGGTGGGTTTACTGGTGCACTCGCGACCGTCGAGCGAGGTGATGGCCCGACGGTCGCAGTCCGGGTCGACATCGACGCGCTACCGATTAGCGAGGCGGGCGAGGAGGCCCACCAACCAGCCAAGGAGGGGTTTCGCTCTTGCAGCGACGGCTACATGCACGCTTGTGGCCACGACGCCCACGCGGCCATCGGTGTCGGTGTCCTCGAAGCGGTCATCGAAAGCGACTTTACCGGGACGTTGCGCGTGCTCTTTCAGCCGGCCGAGGAGGTCATCGGCGGCGGGAGCGCGGTCGCCGCGGCCGGCGTACTAGACGATGTAGACCATTTGCTCGCAGTCCACGTTGGTCTCGATCACCCGACGGGAGAGGTGGTCGCCGGGGTGAACGGATTCCTCGCGGTACAGCAGTTCGAAGCTGACTTTGTGGGCGAGTCGGCCCACGCGGGCGGTCACCCGGCAGCGGGGCGGGACGCGGTCCAAGCGCTCGCCACGGCAGTCCAGAACCTCCACGCTATCCGGCGCCACGAGGACGGCGCAACCCGCGTCAACGCGGGCATCGTCTCCGGAGGGACCGCGACGAACATCGTCCCCGAGCACGCGGCCATCGAAGGCGAGGTCCGCGGGGAGACAACCGAGCTCATGGCGTACATGAGCGACCGGGCCGATTCGGTGATCGAACACGCCGCCCGGATGCATGGCTGCGAGTCGGAGATGTCGACCGTCGCCGAGGCGCCCAGCGCCGAGAGCGACGCGGCGCTGGCCGATGTCGTGTATGCGGTAGCCGAGTGCGTTGACGGCGTCGACAGCGTCCTGCACAGCGCGCCGCTGGGGGGTAGCGAGGACGCGACGTATCTGATGGACCGGGTACAAGAGCGGGGCGGACAGGCCAGTTACGTTGGCATCGGTACCGACCACCCCGGGGGCCACCACACACCGACATTCGACGTAGACGAACGGTCGCTGGCCATCGGAGTAAACGTGGTAGCGGGCGCTATTGACCGGCTGTAGGGAGCCTGTCCATTAGCGACTCGGTCACTCCTCAACAGGGAAGGTCTCGTGCAGCACGTCGTGGGCCTCACCGAGCCCGTCGAGCACATCCGCACCCTGTGCCGTGATTCGACCCACAGCGCGTTCGGCGTCCCGTACGGCGACAAGACGGCCGCGCATGTAGTCGTATTCGGGATTGTCCGAGTCGGTGCGGGCGATTTCTTCCTCTAGGTCGACGAGCGCGGCGTCGAGGTGGCGTTCGATAGCCGCCAACGTCGTCGCGTTCGCGAGCGCCTCGATAGGGCCCTCCATATGGCCCTCCAGCTCCGATTTCGCGTGCTGGCGCGCGTGGTCATCTTCGGTGCCGAGAACGTTCATGAGGCCGAGTCGGAGGGCCTCGATTTCGTAGCAGCTCATCTCTGTTGTGGTAGCATACAGTCGCTTACAGTGTCTGATCGACTAGTTCGCTCACGATGCGGTCTCGGTCCAGATGGTCGGCCACGATACCGTCGGCGTCGTCCTCGTCCACGCCCCCGTACCAGACGCCGTCGGGATAGACTGCGACCATCGGCCCCTCGCCACAACGGCCCAGACAGGACGACCGCGTGATGCGGGCGTCACAGTGGTCGCTGTCGCGGGCGGCCTGTCGCAGTCGTTCCAGCACGGCGGGCGCGCCGTCGGCGGCACACGTCTGGTTCGTACAGACGGCGACGTGTTTCTCGGGGGCATCGTGGACGTGGGGGTCGTCGTCGACGTTGTCGCGGTCGTCGTGTTCGGCCTGGTGTGTTAGCGCCCGGAGCATCGCGCGGGCGCCACCGGTGTCGTCTTCGTAGCCGTCGAGTTCGACCTTGTACTTGCACGTGTCACACGACATCTCGACGCTGCCCGTACGGGCCTCCTGCCAACGGTCTCCCAGTACGTCGAGCAGCCTGTGGTCGGTCCCCAGCGGCTCCCCGAAGCCGGCGTCGACGTAGGGGTACTCCGCGTCGAACTCACGGGCCCCGTCTTTGATGCGGCCGGTCAAAACGCCGTCACCAAGCATGTACGGCAAGACCACGACGGCGTCCGGACGGGTCTTGGCCACGTCGTGGAGCGTCTCATCGAGCAACGGTTCGGTGACACCGATAAACGACGCCTCTGCTCGCTGGAACTCGCGGCCTTCGTACAACAACCGGGCAAGTTTGTGGACGTCGGCGTTAGCGTCGGGGTCCGACGACCCACGCGCACAGACGACCACAGCCACGTCGTCGTCCGCGCGGTCGACGCCGATTTCGGCCTCGACTGTGGCAGCGCGGTCGTCCAGCAACGAGAGCAGCGCCGGGTGGACACCCAGATGTGCACCGTTGTTGATCGTGAGGGTGGGGTGACGCTCGCGGGCCTGGGTAACCGCCAGCGGCACGTCGTTTTTGACGTGGCTGGCCGCAAACAGCGAGAGGTGTACTACTGTCACCTGCGAGACCGTCCCCGCCAACCCCGCAATCGCGTCGTCGATGGCCGGCGCTGCCAACTCAAGGAAAGCGGCGTCAACCGGGATCCCGAGTCGCCGCTCCAAATCGGCAGCCAACGTTCGGACCTGTTCGTTTGATTTCTCACGCCGAGAGCCGTGGCCCGCCAGCAGGATCGCTTCGTCGTCCAATCCTTCGGGGGCAGTGGTGGCTTCGCTCATCGGACCTGGGCGATGCTCTTGCGGAGTTTGCGCCGGCGGCTCGGCGCGAACAGTCCGCTCGATTCGCTCCCCTCGTAGAGCCATTCGCCGACGGCTGGGACGGCGTCGTCGTCGACCCCGAACCAGTAGCCCGAGGATGTCTCACTGGGATCACCGTAGGGTGCCGCGACTGGGATATCGTCGAGTAGCGACTGTACCGTCCGCAGGAGGCCCTCGCTTTCGTGGACAAACGAGAGGCCGACCGCGTCGTCCGACGCACCGTCGCCCGATTTGAAACAGATGGTCCCACAGCCCTCCACGAGCCCGCGGAGCAACTGCCGGTCGTAGTCGGCCAGCGGGTCCAAGCGGTAGCCACCGGACTCCCCCTCGAAGGGCAGCCCAAGCGCGCCACTGGCCCGCTCGGCCAACGGCCCGACGACCTGGACCGTGTACTCCTCTTCCTGGCGCGTTATCGACGTATCGTGAGCGTACGGGCGCTCGACAATGCGCTGGTCTGTCCGCTCGGCACCGGCGATACTACCGAGCCGACGGGCGGCTATCTCGTCGTTGGTCCGGACCGTGACACAAGCCGCTTTACAGTCACCGTCCCCGGCGACTCGGCCCCAGAAATAGGCCGTTTCGGGGTGGGCTGCCAGCATATCCCCGGGCGGGCCGGTTTCGATACTCACTGTTTGGCCTCCCCGAGCGACTGCGATTGCGGGGCATCCGGCTCGGCGTTCTCGACGGTGATGGCGTCCAGCGGGCAGGCAGTGGCGGCCTGCTCGGCCGACTCGCGTCTGTCGTCGTCGAACGTTGCCGCGATTGCTTGGTCGTCATCTGTCTCGATGGCTGCCAGTCCGTCCGAAGCCTCCACGAACCGGTCGTCCCTGACCAGACAGGCGAAGACGCCGTCACAGGCCTCGCGGTCGATAGTTATCCGGTACATTGTCAGTAGTCGTATTTCGTCTCGTAACCCCGCGGCGTGACCATCCGGTCGTCCCAGACGTAGGTGTCCTCGTTCCCCACGAGAAGGGTCGTCGTCATGTCCACGAGGTCGGTCTCCCCCAGATCGGGGAGTTCCTGTAGCGTGACGATTTCGACCTCTTCGTCCTCCCGTCCTGCGGCGTGGACGATGCCGACGGGCGTCTCCGGGTCACGGTGTTCCAGCAGTATCTCGCAGCACTTCGCGTAGTTCTCGCGGCGCTTCCGGCTCCACGGGTTGTAGATACTGATGGTAAAGCCTTCCTTGGCCACGGCGTGGAGTCGGGACTCGATGGTCGGCATGTCGGTAAGGTGGTCCGACAGCGAGACCGAGACCGTGTCGTTGACCAGCGGCGCGCCGACGCGGGCCGCACAGGACTGGGCTGCTGGGACGCCCGGCACCACGTCGAAATCAAGCATCGACGCCGTCGCACCCTTCGACTCGATGATTTCGAGTGCGAGCCCGGCCAGCGCGTAGACGTTCGGGTCGCCGCTACCGATGATCGCCACCTCGTGGCCCGCGAGCGCACGGTCGATGGCCTCCTCGGTCCGGGACACCTCGCCACACATCGGCGTGTTGTAGATGTCATCGGCCCCCTCGACTACCTCGTCCGGGAGAAGCTCAACGTAGGTTGTATAGCCGACGATGTGGTCGGCGTCTAGCAGCGCCGACCGCGCCTTGGCGGTCATCCCCTCGGGCTGGCCCGGACCGAGCCCGACGGCAATTAGGCCGCCGGGATCGGCGTCGAAGTCGTCGACGGTGGCGCCGACCGCTTCCTCGTCGCTCTCCGCTGTGGACGCGCCACAGGAGTTACTGTCGGAGGCGGTTTCGGAAGCGCCGCATTTCGCGTCGGTGTCGGCGGACGTTTCGCTCGGTGACGCCCCGCAGTTCGAGGATGTGTCTGTACTCGTTTCCGCGTCAGCCGATGCCCCGCACTGCGATTCAGTCTCCATGCTCGCGTCTGTGGTGTCGTCGGTGCTCATAGTTCAGAAATCCTCCACGTCACGCCCGCCACGCGGGGTGACGAGCACGTCGCGATAATCGTTCGTCCAAACCTCTGTCTCGTGGGTGCCGACGAGGATGGACGACCCCATCCCGCCGACCTCGTCACTGTGTTCTGGCAACTCGCCCAGCGTGGTGATGGTCTCGGTCTCGTCGTCGAGATTACGACCCTCTTCGCCGCGTCCGGCGTCATTGACAATAGCGGCGGGTACATCGTCGGCACGCTCCTCGCGGAGCACGTCGACGGCCCGCTCGTAGTCGCGCCAGCAGTTGTACAGCACGACTACAAAGCCGCTGATGGCCACAGCGCGCAGTTTCTCCTCGATCTCGTCCCAACCCCGCCACTTGTCCGAGAGCGAAATCGTGCAGAAGTCGTTCGACAGCGGCGCACCCAGATTCGCGGCACCTGACAGCGCTGCGGTCACGCCGGGAACGATCTCGATCGGGATATCCGTGGCGTCGTCGGCGTCGGCCATCGTGTACAGCAGGTCGGACTTGCCGTAGACGTTCGGGTCGCCGCCGGAGACGTGGGCCACGTCCTCGCCGTCGCGAACGCGTTCGAACGCTTCGCGGGCGAGTTCCACCTGCTTGCCCATCGACGAGCGGATGAGTGTCTGTCGGGAGCCGTCGGGTCGTTCCAACACGCTGCCCTCCTCGTCGGCCACCTCGCTGTCGTCGGTAGCGTCCGCAATGGCGGCCGATGCAGGCGGTAGTGTCCCGTCTTTCCGAAGGAACACCTGGTACAGGTTCGAGGCGACAACAGTGTCCGCCGACCGGATAACGTCGCTGGCTCGCTGTGTCATGTCGTGGGGGAGTCCCGGCCCGATGCCGACGACGTATAGCGTGCCGTAGCTGTCGGGTGGGGTCGCCGTCGTGTCGCCGACGGATGGGGCTCCGTCCCGGTGATCGCTGCTCATTGGCCACCAACTGTGAGGTGCGGCGGTCCGGCAGCCATGCTGTGAGACATATCACAAACAACTAAGCTTGTGCATAAAACAATTTTGGTTGTACTACTGCAATTTCACTTTTTGGAGATGGAGCGACTCTCCCGTGCCCGAGGCTCCCTCCACGAGCGAGCTTACTTATCTGATCGTCGAGAGCTCGCTATGGGAACTGACTTGAACGAGTCACGGCTGCTGTGCGTATGCAATTTGTCGTCGAGGACCCCCAGCGTGCCGACGGAATCACGACCTACCAACCGACCCAGTACAGCTACGACGAAACCACTGACATGTGGTCGCTCCGTCTCGGAGAGGGGGCCGTCGAACGCCGGATACCCAGAGAGCGCATCGTCTATATCGAGGGTGAACCAGAGCCCAGCGACAGTCTCAGTTCCCGATAGCGACAGTGACGGCCTCATCGTACCGGCGCTTCTCGGCCAGCAGGTCGTGGTCGCGCCCGCCGGCGATAGCCGACGCCTCCGCGATACCCGGCCATCCGATGAGTTCCTTCGAACGGGATGGTGTCGGCCCCTCGAACCCCTCCAGCGTCTCCTTCTCGAAGGCGATGACGCCGAGTCCCCACGCTTCGGCGGCGGCGAGCAGTCCCTCCTCGTCGGCTTTCCGCGTGCCGGTGGCGACAAAGTCCACGGCAGAGCGGTCGAGACCGGCCTCCTCGAGGGCTGCGTCCCAGGCCGCGTGGAACTGTTCAACCTCGGCGCCAGCGACGCTGCCACAACCGAGGACGACACCGTCGTCGCCGTTGCGCTTGAGAACGCTCACGTCGTCGTCGACGAGGACGGCACTGGGCCCGTCCAGTCGCTCGACTGGGCCGAGTTCCTCGTCCAACACGGCGAGGTTCGTCGCGACCGTCGAGTCGCCGTTGACGACGTGGGCGTCAAGCGCCTTGGCCTGCTTCTCGACGCCTTGCTTGCCCGCCGCCTCGCTCGCGGTTGTCATCGCCGGCACCGCACCCATACTGGCGAGGTCGTCGGCCACCTGGTTCGCGCCGTGGTGACCGCCAGTGATCGGAATCGCCCACGTCAGTTCCTCATCGACGACACAGATCGCAGGGTCGTCCCACTTGTCGTCGAGCAGATGCGCAGTCTTGCGCATCGCGATACCGCTCGCCATCAGCCCGATAAAGCAGTCGTACTCCCCCCAGTGCTCGTCGAACACCGTGCCGTGGTACTCGATGATGTCGATGGACGCATACCGGTCGCCGATACCATCGACGATCTCCTGAGCGGTGTCCAGTTTCCGCTCGAAGGCGATGATGGCGATTTCCTCCGCGACTTCCCCGTCGGAGTCGGGTGCTTTGCAACTAGTCGAACTCGAATCGGAGTCGCTGTCAGTGCTCATTAGTCGTCAGCCTCCTGTGAATCGCTGCTACCACCGCTGGCCCACTCGCCATAGAGGAACGAGCGTTCGTACTCCTCGCCACCGACGGCGTCGCCGATAATCACCATCGCCGAGGCCCGATAGCCCGCATCCTCGACCTTCGTGCCGATGGTCTCGATGGTCCCCTCGATAACGTCCTCATCCGGCCAGGAAGCGTGATAGACGGCTGCAACTGGCGTGTCGGGGTCGTGCCCGTCGTCCAGCAACCGCTCCATCGTCTCGCTGACCGCGTGGGTCCCGAGATAGATACACGTTGTCACGTCGCCCATGCCGACAAAATCGGAGATGTGGTCTTCGTCTTCGGTCAGGGTCTTCCCCTGTGGGCGGGTGAAAGCGACGTGGTTGGCGACCTCGTTCAACGTCAACTGTGTGCGCATCGTTGCACTCGCAGCAAAGGCCGAGGTCACGCCGGGGACGATGTACGTGGGGACGCCCTCGTGTTCTAGGGCGTCCATCTGCTCCAGGGCGGCACCGTAGATCGCGGGATCGCCGCTGTGGAGTCGGACCACGGTGTCCCCGGCCTCGTATGCGTCACGCATCAGCGGAATCAACTCCTCTAGGTCCTTTCCGATAGAGGAGACGGTGTCTGCGTCGGCACAGTATTCGTCCAAAAGTTCGCTGTTGACCAGTGAGCCGGCGTGGACCACTAGATCAGCCTCGGCCAGCAGGTCCCTCCCCGCCACCGTCAGCAGTCGGGGGTTGCCCGGGCCAGCCCCGACGAAGGGAATCCCCTCCTGGTCGTCACCCGCACTGTGGTCGTAAACGCGGTCGTCGCGGTCGGTTGCGACGGCGTCGATAGCGTCCTGTGGATCGGTCTCCGGTGGGTGCTCGTCAGTCATTGCGCACCTCGTCGCCGCAGAGTTCGCCTTCGGATCGCTCCTGTCGGGCGATGCTCGTCGCTCCGCCATCCGTCACGACACCGCTCTCGTCTACCCCTTCCAGAAACGCGTCGGTGGCTTGCTCGACGCGGGCCTCTGGGCGTTCGGCATAGGCCAGCGTATAGTAGTCCCGCTCGTCGAGTTCGCTGGGGTCGTCTGTCACCACAGTCTCTCCTTGCTCCATGAACAGCCGGCGGCCATAGGTCACGTCGTAGCCCGCCTCAACCAGCCCTTCGTGGGTCGCGGGCGCGTCTGTGACCTTGAACAGAATCATCCGGTCGGGGCCGGTCGGTGAGACGCCACCGTCGGCTTCCCACAGTGCCAGGTTGGACCCCGCCGTAATCTCGACGCCAAGCGCCGTCGCAAAGGCAGTCACCGCGCTGACGCCGGGGACGACTTCGAGTTCGACCGCCGGATGGAATGCCGCCAGTGTTCGTCGGAGGTGACCGAAAGTCGAGTAGACGTTCGGGTCACCGAGCGTGACAAATGCCACGTCGCCGTCGCGGGCGGTTGGCGCGATCTCCGCGGCTGCCTCTTTCCAGGCGTCGCGGAGCTTCTGTTCGTCTCGCGTCATCGGGAAGTCGAGGCCGCCGATGCGCTCTTCGGGGACGTGGTTCGTCGCGACCGTCCGCGAGAGCCGACCGGGGGAGTACACCACGTCGGCGTTTTCGAGCACACGCTTGCCTCGCACCGTCACGAGGTCGGCCTGTCCGGGGCCGAGTCCGACACCGTAGAGGGTCATCGGGTTGCCTCCGA
>JAQCNK010000020.1 GCA_028275075.1 Haloarcula sp.
CCGACAAGGCCGCTGTCGACGTCCCGTCGCCGGTCGACGGCGTCGTCCGTGAGTTACACGCCGAGGTGGGCGAGATCGTCGCCACCGGCGAAGCGCTGGTTACCATCGACGAGGGCGCTGAAGGCGAGGAGACCGATTCGGCCGGCAAGGGGGAGACGACCGCCGAGCGGCGCGTCTTCGCCCCGCCCAGCGTTCGCCGGTTCGCCCGCGAGGCGGGCGTCGACATCACTGCCGTCGAGGGGTCTGGACCGAGCGGTCGCATCACCGAAGCGGATGTCGAAGCGGCCGCGGGCGGGGGGGCCGCCGACGCTGACGAGGGACCTACCTCGGTGGTGTCGCGGGTCGACAACGGCGACAGCGACGACGGCCCGACCAGCGTCGTCTCGAAGGTGGGCGACGACGGCGCGGAGGACGACAGCGAAGCGCCGGCCGTCAAAGCCGCCGTCCGTCGGGCCACCGAGCCGATGGCCGAGCGTCGGGACCACACGCTGGCGACGCCGGCCACCCGTCGGCTCGCCCGCGAACTGGGCGTCGACATCGACGCCGTCCCGACCGACGAGACCCGCGACGGCGAGCCCTACGTCGATGCGGCGGCGGTGCGGGCAGTCGCTGCAGAGAGCGACGCAGCGACCACCGAGATTACCGACAGCGACGTCCGCGAGGTCACGGAGCGAGTCGTGACGAAACTTCGGGAGACGGCGACCGAAGTCGGCACAGAACCGACGCCGGTCGAGGCTGCCGACGGGGACCGCCGAGAAGCCTACGACGGTGTCCGCCGGACCCTCGGGGAGCAGCGGGCCCGGTCTCGGAGCGAGGTCCCTCACGCGACCTATCACGACAAAGTCGCCGTACCGGGGCTCGTCGAGGCCCGCGAGCGCCTGCGGCCGCTGGCAGAAAAAGAGGACGTTAACCTCACCTATACGCCGCTGTTGCTGCAATGTGTCGTCGCCGCGCTGGACGACCATCCGATTCTGGCGACCCAACTCGACACCGAGAGCGAGGAGATCGTCTACCGGAGCGATCGCGATATCGGCGTGGCGGTGACGACCGACCACGGGCTCGTCGTTCCAGTGGTCGAGCGCGTCGACGAGAAGGGGCTGCTGGAACTGGCAGCGGACGTGGACAGTCTTCGTGAGCGTGCGCGCAGCCGCGACATCGCTCGCGAGGAGATGAACGGCGGTGTGTTCACCGTCACAAACGTCGGCGCGACCGGCGGGGAGTACGCCGACCCCGTGATCAACGTCCCCGAGACAGCCGCGCTGAGTGTCGGCAAGCTGAAAGAGCGACCAGTCGCCGAGGATGGCGAGGTGGTGGCGAAACCGACGCTGACACTCTCGCTGGCCATCGACCATCGGGTCCTCGACGGGGCCGACGCGGCCCGATTCGTCGAGACGCTGAAGTCCTACCTGGCGGATCCGACGCGGCTGTTACTGGAATAGGCCACAGTCTCTCGAACCGTCACCTGTCGAGCGAACGGTTCGTTTATGCCGCGCCCACGCTACCCCTGACATATGAGCGAGGCCGACACCGAGTCGCGGACGGGACGCGAAGAAGTGTGGATAGAGAAGTACCGCCCCGAATCACTCGGCGAGGTGATGGGCCATGAGGACATCGTCGGACGGCTCCAGAGCTACGTCGACCGAAACGACCTGAGCCACTTTCTTTTCAGTGGCCCGGCCGGCACCGGGAAGTGCGTCACCGGCGAGACACCGATACTAACCGACCAAGGTCTCGCGCCCGCAGAGGAAATCGTCGGTGACAGCGAAGGGTTCGAAACGCCGAGAGACGGGTTGGAAGTCCTCACCTTCGATTCGTCCGGTGCATTTGAGTACGTCGAACCGTCTCATGTGTTCGGGAAAGAAACCGACGAGACAGTCACCGTCGAGACCCGAGACGGGAGCGAGATGACGGTTACGCCTGAGCACCGTCTTCTCGTCGCTGACGAAGACGGTTTAGACTGGAGAAGCGCCGAGAATCTGAACGCTGGAGACCGAGTCGTCCGGCCGCTGGAAGCCCCGCTGCCGGCCGAAGACCGGGAGATCGACTGGGCGACTGAACTGGACGGCGAGTGGACACACGTCCATCTGACCGCGGAGTTCGCGTCGGAACACGGTATTCCGGTCGAGGAGCGATTCGTCGGGACGAGACGCGAAGTCGTTCGCGCACTCCGCGAAATAGGCGATATCGACCAAATCGTCGACGAGCACGGGTTCGACCGGAAATACGTCCAGTCGATCGTGCGCGAAGAGATACCGCTGGAGGAGGTCAGTACGGTCTGTCGACTCTCGTATCTCCGGGGCCTCGGCGTCGAAAAGGAGACCCTCCGGGAGCACGTCCGCGGTATTCAGCGCGTTGCCCCGTCGAACAACGTTCGGTCGGACGTGGTCACGCCGGCGTGGGAGATGACGCCGACGCTCGCTCGGTTCGTCGCGCTCGCGATAAGTGAGGCACGGATCGACGGCGGGCGGATAAAGTTCTACAACGAATCCGAACGGCTCCGTGAGCAGTTCGTCGAGGGTGCGACCGAAATCTTCGGTGCGGAGCCGACGACTGGAACACAGCAGGGCGTCCCGTACGTGGAGATCAGGAACGGCGCCGTGGCGATGTTCCTCCGCTCCTGCTTTGATGTGTTCGCCAGCGCGACCGGTGCGGGATCCGCTATCGGTGCCCAGATACTCAGAGCCGATGAGGAGAGTCGCGCGGCGTTCCTCCGGGCGATGTTCGATGCCGAAGGCTACGTGAGCAAGAAGGGAATCATCGAACTGACACAGAAGAACGGCGACCACATAACCCTACTCTCGTATCTTCTCTCGAGTTTCGGTATTCCGTCACGGCGGAAAAAAGATCTAAAACGAGCGACCAACGGAACGTCGGATGCGAAGGAGTACCACTCGCTGTACATCTCCGGGGCGAGGCACCTGGAGCGATTCGCCGACAGAGTCGGCTTTGGACTCCCTGAGAAATGCGGGCGACTGCAGGAACACGCCTCAAAACAGGAATCTCCGAACCACGACACGATGCCGGTTCAGGAGGCCGTGAATGAACTCTGTGATCAGTTATATCTCCAGAAGAGCGAACACGTTCCGTCGACACTCAATCCCGAGTCGCCTGGACGGGAAAGCTACAACGGCTGTCTTTCCTCGCTCCGGGCCGCGGCGAACAAGCGACTCGAAGCGGCACAGGACGTTCGGCAGACAGTTGCGACCCTCGACAGGGAACTCGCGGCGGCAACACAATTCCCGCCGGTGTGGGAGCAAAATCGTGAGGCGCTCACCGACGGGACGATGCAGGCCAGCACTGTCACCGAGACTGGCATCAGTCGGAACCGGATACAGGAGTACGCGACCGGAGAGCGAAACCCGTACGTGGGACGGACGACGAAACTATGTAGTCGCATCGAATCCGTCGACACAGTCCCGGAGATCGCCGAGATACAGTCCACGCTTCGAGAGGCTGTCGAAGAACTGGGCGTCCCCTTCGCGCGACTCGCCGAGGGGACAGCGCACCTGGGAACCGACCTGCAGAACCTGTTGACTAACGACGACCACTCGCTCCGGTCGCTCCCCAGGTTCAGGACTCTCGCGGATCGGCTGGACGAGATGGCGTCGGAGATGCTCTCGGAACACGTACTTGGGAATCTCGCCGCGCTCAAGCGGCTCGTCGACGCCGACCTGTACTTCGATGAAGTCCAACGCGTCGAACGGACAACCGGGACGCGCGACGTCTACGACTTCACTGTCCCCGGTTCCCGGAACTACGTCGCCGGGACAGTCCCGACGGTGATGCACAACACAACCAGCGCCACCGCCATCGCCCGCGAGCTTTACGGCGATGACTGGCGCGAGAACTTCCTAGAGCTGAACGCCTCTGACGAGCGCGGTATCGACGTGGTCCGGGACCGTATCAAGAACTTCGCCCGGACCAGCTTTGGCGGCTACAACTACCGGATTATATTCCTTGATGAGGCCGACGCGCTGTGTGTCCCCCCTGGTACCGAAGTCGTCACCGGCTATCCATCGTCACCAGAGGTGAAGCCGATAGAGAACGTGGCCGAGGACGGCGAACCCATCCCGTCGGTCGACTTCGATACAAACGGAATTCAGTCAGACAAGGGGAAACTTGTCGATTCGGGTATCGCAGACTTCTTCGAAGTCGAACTGGCGGACGGACGAACGATTCAAGCAAGTTTATCCCATCCGTTCTTTGTTGTCGGTGAGGACGGGAAACTCGTCGAAAAGGAATTACAAGAGTTAGCCCCCGGAGACGAGATAGCCGATTTCAAAACGGATATCGGCGTCTCACGGTGCGAAGTCTGTGGGGACTGGACAGCGGGGAGCTTCTGTTCTCTCGAATGCAAGAACGAGGGCCACAGCCGCCGGATGCAAGGAGAAGGCAATCCGATGCACGGTACAGAGTGGTCTGAGGAGCGGCGTGAGAAAATCGTGGAAAAGCTGTCGGACGGCCGGTTTGCGGGAGAGAACAACCCAAACCACGGAGGAGAGTTCCACGGTGTTTCGGTGTGGGACATGGACGAAACGGCCATCAAGAAGTTCCGCGAGAAGCTTAGCGAGAGACGGTCGGGAACCTCGTGGGAAGAGTGGGTCGTTGATGCAGACGCTGAAGAGGTCAAGAGAGATATCGGCAGTGCATGTGCGGAGTGGTGGGAAAATGTAGACGATGACGAGAGAGAGCGAATAATCGAGAAGGCTACCGAGAACTGCGATTATCCCGTCTGTGATATTTCCGGGGACAACAACCCAATGCGTGACCCAGAGGTCGCACAGAAGGTCTCGGAAGCGCTGCAGGGCCACGCACCGACGGGCGGAAATATCCGACACAGCGATGAGCTAGGCCATCTTGTTCGGTCTGATTGGGAATACGAGGTTGCAAAGGCGCTACAGGACGCCGGAGTCGAGTACCAGTACGAACCGGAATTTGAACTGTCCGATAGCGTCTTTCATCCAGAGTTTATTATCGGCGATACAGTCATCGAAGTCAAGGGCTCCGCTAAGCTGTGGGGTCAGGTAGAGAAAGTAGAGGAGTTCCTAGAGACCTACGGCGACGAGTACAGGTTCGTCGTCGTTGGTGACGAGGAACTCCCACACCACGAGCACTACGACAGAGAAGAGTTCCAACCGGCACTCGTCTCTGACGGGGGGCTTCAAACGGTTGAGACGGTAGAAGTGCGTAGCATCGAATACAGCCACCGCGGGAAAGCGTACAATATCAGCATGGAGGGGACGCCAAACTTCATGCTTGCCAACGGGATTCTGACGCACAACACCGCAGACGCCCAGTCAGCACTCCGCCGGACGATGGAACAGTTCTCGAACAACGTCCGATTTATTCTGTCGTGTAACTACTCCAGTCAGATAATCGATCCCATCCAGTCCCGCTGTGCGGTGTTCCGCTTCTCGCCACTCAGCGACAACGCCGTCGAGCAGGAGATTCGCCACATCGCCGCCGAGGAGGGTATCGAGCTCACCGACGACGGCCTCGACGCGCTGGTGTACGCCGCCGGAGGCGACATGCGCAAAGCTATCAACGGGCTGCAGGCCGCGTCGGTCAGCGGCGACGTGGTCGACGAGTCGGCGGTGTACGCCATCACTTCGACGGCTCGGCCCGAGGAAATACACGGGATGGTTCAGTCGGCACTGGATGGTGATTTCACCGCGGCGCGGGCGACGCTGGACCGGTTACTGACCGAGGAGGGAATCGCCGGCGGCGACATCATCGATCAGCTCCACCGCACCATCTGGGAGTTCGATGTCGATGACCGCGCGGCGGTCCGCATCCTCGAACGGGTGGGCGAAACCGATTATCGAATCACACAAGGGGCAAACGAACGCGTGCAACTCGAAGCGATGCTGGCCTCACTGGCAAACCCCGAATCGGTGTAGTAGCCCGCTACGTGTCTTTTTCATTTCCGATAATTGCTCACCCATCTTTATACCGGTGTAGGGTTCAAGATATTAATAACTGAAATGCTTAGCCTGAGAGACCAAGCACTGGATGACCGTGGACAGGTCGGTATCGGCACGCTAATCGTTTTCATCGCGATGGTACTGGTCGCCGCTATCGCCGCTGGCGTGCTCATCAACACGGCCGGCTATCTGCAGAGCGACAGTCAGGCGACTGGACAGGGCGCGAGCGAAGCTACGTCGAACCGAGTGCAGGTGGTCAGCGCGACGGGGACGAACATCACTAGCGACGGGATCGGCGTCGTAAACCTCATTGTCAAGCGAGGACCCGGTGCGGGCAACATCGATCTGGGAACATCAACGGTGCAGTGGGTCGGTCCGAACGGCTCGTTCTACCAGCTCGCTGAGAACGGTAGCGATGGGAATCCAGACGGTCGGTTCGTCGTCAACGAGATACAGGACAGCGACGACTCGAAGCCGGTGTTGAACGATCAAGAAGATCGGCTACAGATACAGCTCGATCTCGGAAGTACCGCCGATCTTGCTGCCGGCAGTCCGTTCGGCACCGAACTCGTCGAGGGCGAGAGCGCGACAATCCGCATTACTACGGCCTCAGGCTCACAGACGACGGTAGAGGTCATCGCACCCCCAACCCTATCAGGTACCTCCGCTGTGCAACTGTGAACGGCCCCACCCTACTTCGCTCGTAGTCTGATACTGGTGGCTGTACGTTCGTAACGATATTCGCCACTCGGCGTGGCGAATTACTTCATACGGTCGGTTGTAACGATCTACCGGCGATTTGCCGAGTCGGGTTCGGCAGATCCCGGCAATAGCTTATACGGGTCGACAGAACGATTGATAGAATTCGCCTCCGCCAGACCCCGGCGAATATCTATCAGGGCTTCTGTCGACCCGTATACAACTGACCGTATCATCACCCCTTCGGAACTGTTTTACCGACTGCTGGGCGAAGGTTACGGCAATGAGCGACCTCGACGAGGCCTACCAGCTCGACTACTTCGAGGAGGCTGGGTTCCACCGGCAGGAGTGTGGCGAGTGTGGCGATATGTTCTGGTCGCGGGCCGACCGGGATACCTGTGGTGAACCGCCGTGTGCGGAATATGGCTTCATCGACGCCCCCGGGTTCGACGAGGCGTACGCACTGGGAGAGATGCGCGAAGCGTTTCTCTCGTTTTTCGAGGAGCGGGACCACACGCGTACCGACCCGTATCCGGTCGCGGCCAACCGCTGGCGCGACGACGTGCTGCTAACACAAGCGTCGATCTACGACTTCCAGCCGCTGGTGACCAGCGGGACGACGCCGCCACCGGCCAACCCCCTCTGTATATCCCAGCCCTGCATCCGAATGCAGGACATCGACAACGTTGGCAAGACTGGCCGGCACACGATGGCCTTCGAGATGATGGCCAACCACGCGTTCAACGCCACGGAAGATATCGAGGATCCCGAGGAGTACGCCTATGAGGGCGAGGTGTACTGGAAAGACGAGACGGTGAAGTACTGCGTCGAACTGTTCGAGGAACTCGGGGCGGACATCGACGAACTCACACTCATCGAGGATCCGTGGGTCGGCGGCGGCAACGCCGGGCCGGCCTTCGAGGTCATCTACCAAGGCGCTGAACTCGCCACGCTGGTGTTCATGTCGCTTGAACAGGACCCCGACGGGGAGTACGAGATGAAAGACGGGAACCGGTACTCGGAGATGGACACATACATCGTCGACACCGGCTACGGGCTGGAGCGGTGGACCTGGGTCTCACAGGGCACACCGACGGTGTACGAGGCCATCTATCCCGAGATGATCGCCTTCCTCAAGGACAACGCCGGCATCGAGCTCTCCGACGAAGAGGCCGCCATCGTCCACAACGCCGCCAAGCTGGCGGGTCGGATGGATATCGACGAGGCCGAAGACATCGAGGCCGAGCGCGACACCATCGCCGAACAGGTTGGGGTGAACGTCGAGGAACTTCGGGACCTCGTCGAACCGCTGGAAGAGATATACGCCATCGCTGACCACTCCCGAACGCTGGCCTACATGCTTGGCGACGGCATCGTCCCATCGAACGTCGGGACGGGGTATCTGGCGCGGATGGTGCTGCGTCGCACCAAGCGCCTCGTCGACAGCGTCGGTGTCAACGCGCCACTCGACGAACTCGTCGATATGCAGGCCGACCGGCTGGGCTACGAGAACCGCGACACCGTTCGCGATATCGTCCGTACCGAGGTCGAGAAGTACCGCGAGACGCTGGACCGCGGGGGCCGCCGCGTGCGCCAGTTGGCCGACGACTACGCCGAGAACGGCGAGCCCATCCCGACCGCGGAACTGGTCGAGCTGTACGACTCCCACGGTATCCAGCCGGACATGGTCGCGGAGATTGCCGGCGAGCGTGGTGTGAACGTGGCTGTCCCCGATGACTTCTATGCGGTCGTCGCGGACCGCCACGGCGGCGAGACGGACGCTACAGCGGGCGGCGATGACGCTCCCTACGCCGACCGGCTCGCAGAACTGCCCGATACCGACCAGCTCTACTACGAGGATCAACAGCGAATGGAGTTCGAGGCGGTCGTGTTGGAGGTCTTCGAGCGCGAGGACGGCCGCTTCGATGTCGTCCTCGACCAGACAATGTTCTACCCCGAAGGCGGTGGCCAGCCACCTGACCACGGCCACCTCGCGACCGACGACGTGACCGTCGAGGTGGAGGATGTCCAGCGTCACGACGCCGTTATTCTCCATACCGTCGACGGCGATCCGGGCAAAGGCGAGTTCGTCCGCGGCCAAGTCGACGCCACCCGCCGAAAGCGACTGATGCAACACCACACGGCGACCCACATCGTCGTCCACGCCGCCCGACAGGTCCTGGGCGAACACGTCCGTCAGGCCGGCGCCCAGAAGGGCGTCGACTCCTCGCGTATCGACGTGCGCCACTACGACTCGGTCGCTCGCGAGCAGGTCAAGGAGATCGAGTCAATGGCGAACGACCTCGTTCAGGACAACGTCCCCGTCACCCAGCAGTGGCCCGATCGCAACGAGGCGGAGGCCAAACACGGCTTCGACCTCTACCAAGGTGGGATCCCCGCCGGGGAGCAGATCCGTCTCATCCAGGTAGCCGACGATATCCAGGCCTGTGGCGGCACACACGTCGCTCGCAGCGGCGACATCGGGGCCATCAAACTCCTGAACACGGAGCGGATTCAGGACGGCGTCATCCGGCTGACCTTCGCCGCGGGCGACGCAGCCATCGAAGCTACCCACCGCACCGAGGACGCCCTCTACGAGGCGGCCGACGTCCTCGACGTCGCGCCCGATGCGGTGCCCGACACCGCCGAACGGTTCTTCGAGGAGTGGAAGGCCCGCGGCAAGGAGATCGAAGCGCTGAAAGAACAGCTCGCCGAGGCCCGCGCAGCCGGCGGCAAGGACACCACAGAGGTCGACGTGGCCGGGGCGACCGCCGTCGTCCAGCGCATTGATGCAGATATGGACGAACTGCGCGCCCAGGCCAACGCCGTCGTCGAGCAAGGCAAAATAGCCGTGCTCGGTTCGGGCGCCTCCGGTGCCCAGTTCGTCGTTGCCATCCCCGAGGGCACCGATGTCGACGCCGGCGAGGTCGTCGGCGAACTCGCATCTCGGGTCGGCGGCGGCGGTGGCGGTCCCGCTGATTTCGCCCAGGGCGGCGGGCCGGACTCGGAGAAAGTGGACGACGCGCTGGACGACGCTGAAGCGATTCTGCAGTCGGTCGCGAACGTCTGATACTGGCTGGGGTTGGTTTTCCGTCTCTGGACACCGCACGAGTATCAGTCCCACCGTCGACTCGACATTGCTCCCAGCCCACACCCTTATCACTCCCGGCAAGAATCCACCTACCATGTCTCTGGAAATACTGTTTCTCACACCACTTGCTCGCCGGTTAGAGGTCGTGATGTTCGGTCCACACGAACAGAAATATCGTCTGTTCGAACAGGCAGTCACCGCCATCGCTATCGGGCTGGCAATCGCCTGGGGAACCGTCGCTCTCGGTATCGTCCCGGTCAGTGCCGGCACGGCGTCGCTGATTGCGGCCGCCGCGAGCGTCGCTATCTCGGCGTTTGTCGTTGTCGGCATCCTGCAGTTTCTGGTGATGGCGAACGTCCTCGAACGGACGAACAAGGATGTCGCGACCAAGGCCGCCGAACTCGAAGAGGCCGCAGAGCAACTCGAACAGACCGCCGAAGACATCGAGACAACCGCGAGCGAGGTCGAGACCGCGGCCGGTGTCGTTGACGAGGCCGCAGACGATGTCGAAGCGACGGCCGACGAAATCGAACAGTCAGTCGACGAAGTCGAGCAGACTGCAGACGAGGTCGAGCGGCGGGCCGACGAGGTTGAGGAGACGGCGGATGAAGTCGAACAGACGGCAGACGAGGTCGAACAGACGGCCGCCCAGACCGGCGACGACGGCGCTGTCGAGACGGTGACGGAGGCCAAAGACAGGACGACCGAACTCAAAGACAAGACGAGTGAAGTCAAAGACAAAACAACCGATGTGAAAGACACGGCAACGGAGATAAAAGATAAGACAACGGCAGCCAAGGACAAGACAGGCAAAGTCAAAGACAAGACCAGCGACGCGAAACAGACAGCCGAATCCGTCAGCGAGGAGGTCGAAGCGGCCAAAGAGACGGCGAGCGCGGTCGAAGAGACGGCCGCTGAGAAGCGCGAGCGGCTGGCCGACGCCGAGACGGAGCCGTCGGACGGCGACGAGACGTAGTGTCCCTGCGGCCTGCTCGCCCGGGGAACCGGAACATCGAGGTCGGTAATCTTTAACAGCGCCACGGCCTCGGACCTGTATGGTCGAGGTTCTATTCGCGCTGGGGATTGTCGTCGCCATCTTCGTCGGGTTCAACATCGGCGGGTCCTCGACGGGCGTCGCCTTCGGCCCCGCGGTCGGGTCAAACACCCTCTCGAAGCTCTCCGCAGCGGCGCTGATGACCGTGTTCGCGATGGCCGGCGGCCTCATCATCGGTCCAGCGGTCGTCGAGAGCCTCGGGAGCGACCTCGTCGCGACACAGTTCTCGCCGCTCATCAGCATCGTCGTCCTCTTTTTCATCGGCGTCGCGCTGTTCCTCTCGAACGTCGTCGGCGTCCCCGCCTCCACGTCGATGACAGCTGTCGGCGCTATCGCCGGCCTCGGACTCGCTCGCGGGACGCTCAACGCGGGGCTGATGCTGGAGATCGTCGTCTGGTGGCTCTTCTCACCCATCCTCGCGTTCTGGGTCAGCGGCGTCATCGGGCGGTATTTCTATCCGAAACTGGTCGCGTGGTTCGCCGTCTCACAGAGCGAGGGCGCCCTGCTCGATTTCGACCGCTCGGGGTCGGTCCCGCGCCCCTCTCTGGGCGAGAACACGACCCGCCGGGAGTTCGTCGGCACCGCCGTCGTCATCGGCATCGGCTGTTACATGGCCTTTTCGGCGGGCGCGAGCAACGTCGCCAACGCGGTCGCACCGCTGGTGGGCAACGGCTCGCTCGACCTCTACCCCGCCATCCTGCTGGGCGGGGCCGCCATCGGACTCGGCGCGTTCACTATCGCCCGCCGGACGATGGACACCGTCGGGAACGACCTCACCGACCTGCCCCTCGTCGCGGCCATCGTCGTTGCCACGGTCGCCTCGACCATCGTCACGTTCCTCTCCGCGCTCGGCATCCCCGCCAGCTTCGTCATCATCGCCACGATGAGCATCGTCGGACTGGGCTGGGGTCGCGCGACGCGGATGACGCGACTCTCGGACACGGTCAAAGGGCGTGAAGCCCCTGATGTCTCCGTCGGCGCACTGACTGCCGACGCCGAGGACGCGCCGACCGTCGGCGGACAGAAGGGGACACCCAGACCGACGGAGACAGAGCCGATCGGCCAGGAGTCCCGCGAAGACCTGCCGAAAGCTTCGGACCTGTTCGAACCCGCGACGACCGCTCGGGTCATCTTCCTCCAGAACGTCGTCCCTTCGATCGCGACGGTCGCCGCGTACCTCGTCTTTCGCTTTCTCCCAGTGTTTTGACGCCGCTGCGTCTGTCACAGTTGTACATCTGCTTTGTTCGAAGGGCAAAGTCTAACAGGCCGCGGTCCGAACTCCGGTTTGATGCCCACGGTAGAGTACCTAAACTACGAAGTAGTGGACGACAACGGCTGGGACATGTATGACAACGATATCTTCAGTGAGGCTGCGGACCTCGACCTCGACGACGAGGATCACGGCTCACTCGAAGTAAACGAAGGCGAGTACATCCTCGAAGCGGCAGAGGCCCAGGGCTACGACTGGCCCTTCTCCTGCCGTGCCGGTGCCTGCGCGAACTGCGCCGCCATCGTCCTCGAAGGTGAAATCGACATGGACATGCAACAGATCCTCAGCGATGAGGAAGTCGAAGAGAAGAACGTCCGACTGACCTGCATCGGCAGCCCCGACGCCGACGAGGTCAGGATCGTCTACAACGCCAAGCACCTCGACTACCTGCAGAACCGCGTCATATAAACAGCGATACGCGCGTTCTTCGAACGCGCGCTTTTTGCGCTAACTCCCAATACTGACGTTTCAGGCCCGCCAGCGACCGGACTCGTTAGACCACCACTAACACGAGGGCGGTGACGATTAGCAACACACTAGCGATGAGGGCGAAAACTATTACGCTGTCGGGTCCGTCTTCGCTCTCGACTGAAACTGTCCCGATAGTCTCGGC
>JAQCNK010000024.1 GCA_028275075.1 Haloarcula sp.
CGGCCGTCGATGTCGAAGTCGATGCCGACGCCGGCGAGCAGACCGTGACGGGCACGGCAAACGGGGGCGGGCAAGCGGTGTCTGCAACCACTACCGTCGACCGCGACGGACTGGCGACGATCCAGGCAGTCGACAGTAACGACGACGACAAACTCGGCGACGGCGAGGCCGTCCGAGCGATCAACAGCTGGCAAAACGGCGACACCGTCGGCGACACCGACCAGCCCATCACGAACGACGACATCGTCGACATCATCAACCTCTGGAAACAGGGGGGTGCCTGATGCGCTGGCACAGGAGTGTCATCGTGGCGGTGCTGCTGTGCGCGCTAGCGACGGCCCCTGTCACAGCCCAGTCGGACGCCGCTGATCTGACAGTCACCGCTGGCGAGGCGACGCCCGGTGAGACGGTCACGCTGACCTTCGAGTTCGCAAACACCGGTGCCGAGCCGACGGCGACTGTCGTCTCCGTGACCGAACTGCCGGACGACTGGACCGTTCAGTCCCACACGGACGACGGCGGCGTGTGGCGCGACGATAACGCGTGGCTCTTCCGGGGCGTCGAGACCGGCGGCTCGGTCGCGCCCTCGATAACCGTCGCTGTGCCCGAGGACGCGTCGGATTCGGTCACGGTCGCTGGGAACGCGACGACCGGTAACGGGGTCGTGACGGGCCAGACGACGGTCACAGTCGCCGAGAGCCAAGCGACCCCGACCGACGGCTCCGAGCAGCCGACCCCGACCGTTGACACGGAGACCGGGCCGAGCGGCGGGTCCGGCCCCGGGTTCGGGGTCGCCGGAACCATCGGCGCAGTGCTCGCACTGGCGCTGCTCGTGGGCCGGTCACAGTAGACGACTGGCCTCCCAAGCTGGTCAGATTGGGCACCGTAGGGCCGCTGGGCGAAGGACTGTCCGCCCCGCCGTGGACCGACTGATGCGGATTCATACCGGGCCGGTGACAACCGACGTAGCGACGGCACTGCGTATGCCACACAGAGTGCATCCCTGTCGTGTATTGTGAGTGGTGCTGTAGCTTGGGAGTCATCATACTGTCGACTGTAAGTACGTGGAGATAATCGGCACCCCGGGTACCAATTTCTTCCGTAATGTTACAGCCGACAGTATCAGTACCGGCATATAGCCCTCCTAGTTACACTCAAGCGACAGACGTGTCCCGTTATGATATGACGCTGCTCGCGGACGGACAGGCTGAGCTGCTCCCGAAAGATCGGATGATTCCCGCACGCGCACAGATTCCCGACGATCCCGAGCCGGGGAACTACGTCGTCGTCGACGTCGCGCAGTTCTCGACGACGGTGCCGGAGCTGTTCGAAAACGGTGCCGAGTACATCCACATCACCGAGGACCGGGGCGACGAACCGGCGTTCCAGGCGGAACACCCGCGCGCCAAAATCGGCGGCGGCTCCGGCCCGGACTACGAGGGCGAACCGGGCTATGACTTCTTCAACTCGCCGAGTTTCGTTCAGGACATCGACGTAGCCGGGCGACCGACCGCGATGACCTCGACGAACGGCGGCAACGCCGTCACCGACCTCCGGCTTGCGGGCGGGGAGGACGTGACTGTCTACGTCGGCGGCCTGACCAACGGCGCCGCGGTGGCCGACCACCTCCGCGAGCAGGACGGCAAGACGTACTTCGTCCCGGCCGGCTCCAACGGCAAGCCCTCCCCGGAGGACGTGGCCGGCGCGCTGTACATCGCTCGCCACCTCCACGAGAAACCGCCGACCGACGCCGAGCGGGCGGTCTACCGGGAGCTGGTCGAGTTCTCGAAGGGGCCGAAATACGAGCGTCGGCCCCAGATAAAACGGACCGACCTCTACGAGTACGCCCTGAACTTCGACAGTCGCGACGTGGTCCCGCGCCTGGAAGGGCAGAAGCTGTACGACGTGGCCGGTGAGCGCTGATGCAGGCGGACGTCCACGCGCACACGACGTTCTCAGACGGTTCGGAGTTGTCGTCGATGATCGAGTCGCCGCGTCGCTGGGTCGACCCCATCCCGACCCGTCGATACTGTCCGTTTTCGCGGCCCACGACGTGGGCTTCGTCCTCGGGACCGACAGCCACCGCCCGGCCGAACTGATAGAGCGCGTCCCGGAGCTGCGAGCGGTCGCCGACGATGCATCTATCGAGGTGGTCGATATAGACGAGGTACTGGCGTAGCGGTGGGTCTGCTTTTCGAACGTGAACAACAAAACCGAGTCCCCAGGCGTCGGCCACACGCCAGCCCCCGGGCCCGGGTGCAGAAGCAGCGCTGACGAAAAAACGGTCGCTCGGACTCGTCTAGAGGTACACAGCGACCACGACGACGAACAGCAGCGACACCAGCATGAACGTCACGTCCCGCGGGCGGATTTCGAGGTCGCCGAGCCTGAGTTCCCGGCTGGCCTCGTTGCCCAGCGAGTGGGAGAACCCCTTGGTTTCCATCGCCTCGACAGTGACTCTGGAACGTTTCGCGACGTTGAACGTCATCGGATAGAACGCCTTGATCGCGAGTTTCAACAGATACAGATAGTATCGCCACCGAAGCAGGCCGCTGTGTTCCGGGGCCTTGTTCCGGAGGCGCAAGGAGTTGACGAGGTCGTGGTACTCTTCGAGCAGGACCGGCATCATCCGGTAGCCGTACGCGATCGCGAAGGTAAAGGGTCGAGGGACGCCGAGACTCAGCAGTCCCTTGGCGAGTTTCTTCGGGCTCATCGCCGAGAAGGCCGCCAGACTCACGACGGAGATGACCGTCAGTTTCATCGTAAACGGCAGGAGCGCGACGCTGTTGTCGACGACTGCGCTCTGGAGACCGCCTGATCCCCCCTGCCACCAGTAGACGACGGAACTGAGGATGACGATGAATCCGATGTTCGAGAGGCTCCCCCATATCAGGAGCGCGAGGAGGTAGACGCTCGTCTGTGAAAGGTACGCAAGGAGCAGCGACGCCACGAGCATCGCAAACAGCGGCTCGGGTTCGTAGAAGAACCAGGGGACCACGACGAAGATTGCCGACCAGATAATCACGACCCGTGGATCGAACGCGTTCAACAGCGCGTCGTCGTTGTCGTAGGCCGTCCGCATAAGATCGACCTTGATATCGGCGATCGTGATGTTCCGGAGCGCATCGAGATACCCCATTATCGGACCGCCCCCGTCGACAGGCGTTCGACGAGCGCCGCTGTCGTCAACGACGGTGGATCGATGCCGAGCCGGTCACTGAGTTCGACGACTTGCGGTGGCCGGAGGTTGGCCTGCGCCAGGATCGCGGGCTGTTGGAACACTGCCTGGGGCGTTTCATCCGCGAGGATGCCATCGGGACCGAGGACGATGACCCGGTCAGCCCACTCGGCCACCAGCTGGAGGTCGTGCGTGGCGACGACGACTGTCTCTGTGCGTGACACCGACCGCGAGAGCATCCGCGTCACCTCGCGGCGGCTCTGGAGGTCGAGGCTCCCGGTCGGCTCGTCGAGCAACACGACTGTGGGGTCCGTCGCCAGGCCGATAGCCAGCGACGCCCGTCGCTGCTGGCCGATACTCAGGAGGCGCCCGTCCCGGTCGGCGATATCTTCGAGGTCGAGAAACTCGATGACGTCGTCGACCCGCTCGTCAGCGTCCGGAGCCTCCCGGCTTTCGAGGTAGTACGCGACATCGTCGCGGACCGTCTCCTCGACGAACATCTCCTCGGGGTTCTGGTGGATGTACACCGTCTCCTCGGCCAGTTCCTCGGGGAGCGTGTCGTTCGTATCGTCGCCGAGGACGGTGACAGTCCCCTCGTCCGGGGATTCGAGACCGGTCAGTAATCGGAGAAGTGTCGACTTGCCAGCCCCGTTGGCACCGACGAGGGCGACCCTGTTGCCGGAATACAGCTCCAGATCGAACGCATCGAGGACCGTCTTGTGCCCCTCGCGGAGCGTCGGGTAGCCGTGTGTCACGTCCTCGACGCGGATGAGACACTCGGCGGATCCTGAGCCGTCCGGTTTCGCCCGGTGACGCGCGTCGGAAGCGGCCGCCGGGAAGGCATCGACCGCCTGCTCGACCGTCACCGGATACCGACCGTTCGGCAAGGTTCCATCGGGGAGTTCGCGGGCAATCTGTGTGACCTGTGGCGGATGGATGTCCGCGTCGAGCAGTGCCTCGACCCGGTTCAGTCCAACGTCGACCGGCTCGGTCCAGGCCACGTCGCCGTCGGCGACCATGACGAGCCGGTCGCAGTAGTCGCCGATGAACTCCGTGTGGTGTTCGATGACGATCACGCCGACATCAGTGTCCCGCTGGATCCCCCGGAGCTGCTCGTAGGTCTTTCGAGCGTTGTCCGGGTCGAGCTGGGCCGCCGGCTCGTCGACGATGATGAAGGCTGGATCCATCGCCAGCACGCCCGCGAGGGCGACCAAGTGTTGTTGGCCGCCGCTGAGTTCCCAGATGAACCGATCTGCGGCGTCGGCGAGTCCCACCGCTTCGAGCGCGTCCATCGCACGGGCCTGGTAGTCTTCGAGTCCGTGGTTTTTCGGTGCGAACGCGACGTCGTCGAGAACGATCGGCTGGACGAGCTGGTTCTCGAAGTCCTGAAACACGTAGCCGACCGTCCGCGAGAGCGCCGAGACGTCACTCTCGGTCGTCACGGTGTCGTCGACGCTGACCGTTCCCTCGAACGTCCCGTTGAAAAAGTGCGGGATAAGCCCGTTGAACGCCTTGCAAAGGGTCGTCTTGCCGCTCCCGTTGCCGCCAACGATCGCGGTGAACTCCCCGGAATCGATCTCGACGTTCGCGTTGTACAACACTGGGTCGTCGCTGCCCGGGTAGCGGAACGTCAGATCGTCAACAGTGATTGTGGTTGTACTCATTGGAATAACAGTGAAACGCGGTGGTTACGCGCCGGTCGACTGGCGGTAGTACACCACGGTGTAGGCGACGATCGCGGCGGCGACGATCGGCACGGCGAAGAATATCTCTCCGTAGACCTCGACGAACTTCGGTTCGAAGATGAGGAACGCACCGCTGGTCTCGCTGAAGGCCTCGAAGACGAACGCGATGGGCGTCAGGACGACCCACGCGAGTAGTCCTTTGAGCGTATCGCCGTTGATCCGCTTGCCGCTCGGATGGCCCTCGACCGGTTCCATGCCGAGCAGCGGCTCGATCTTGCCACGCATCCGTGGGTAGAAGTACATCATCGGCAGCGCCCCGAATATGATGCCCGCGATGATGACCTGCGTGGTCGCGCCCGCGATTTCGACGGCCCAGATCGTCTCCGGGAGCCACTCGATGGCTTCGAGCGATTCGACGCCGACGTAGAACTTCCCGACGTCGATGAACTGCGCGGCGAGTTCCTCTAGCCCCTTGGCGACCACCGCCAGCACGGCGAGCCATTTCACGTCCTTCGGATCGGAGATCATCGTCGTCGCGATGTACAGCGAAATCGTGATCATGAGGAGGCTCTCGACCGCGCCGAACGCGCTGAAGTCGCCGATCAGGATCTCACCGAAGACGATGCCACCGACCGGGACTGCCAGACAGGCCCAGAAGGACCGAAAGAGGAAGACGAGCGTGTAGGAAATAAAGAGGAACGGCCCGAGTTCAAGTTCCAGCCCGCCAAGCGAAAACGACGGGAGCAGCTCCGCGAACATCATCTGCAACCCGTGAAGGGACATGATGAGGATGAACACCATCATGTCTTGATTGTCGAAACTGAACAGGTTCTCTGTCTGTTGGTTGGTCGTCGACATCCGGATTGAGGTGCTCGGCAGCATTTAAAAAATTCTTATATTTTTTATATTTCCAGGTGCGGGCTGCTACCGACATCTCGGTACTGTACATATCTATCTTATAGGTAGTGTCAGGTGCGTGTATTTTGATGGCCTCTCAGCTCGCCGGCGTGGGCTCGATCGCCTACCCGCTGTATCCCAGGTCGTCGACCTCCGGACGCTGAAGTCGATGGACACCGACGCCATCGTCGACTCCGTCGAGAAGACCGGTCGCGCCGCCGTGGTCCACGAGGCGCGCAAAACCGGCGGGCTGGCCGGCGAGATTATCGCCACGATCCAGGAGGCGGCGCTGCTGTACCAGGAAGCGCCGGTGACGCGAACTACGGGCTTTGATGTTCCGTTCCCGCTCTATGCGCTGGAGGACTACTACCTCCCCGAGACGGCCCGCATCAAAGACGGTATCACCGAGGCCGTCGACTTCTGCGCTATGTTCGAGTTCGAGTTGCCCGACCTGGGCGAGGGGGTCGCCGAGGGCGAGGTACTGGCCTGGCACGTGGCCGTCGGCGAGGAGGTACACGAGGACCAGGTACTCGCCGAAGTCGAGACCGACAAGGCCGCTGTCGACGTCCCGTCGCCGGTCGACGGCGTCGTCCGTGAGTTACACGCCGAGGTGGGCGAGATCGTCGCCACCGGCGAAGCGCTGGTTACCATCGACGAGGGCGCTGAAGGCGAGGAGACCGATTCGGCCGGCAAG
>JAQCNK010000178.1 GCA_028275075.1 Haloarcula sp.
CCGTGGTCTTTCGGTGGGCTGTCCTCGCGCTTGCGCTGGAGTAGATCCAGATCGTCGATGAGTCGCTTGCGCGTCTCTTTCGGTTCGATGACATCGTCTAGATAGCCCCGTTTGGCCGGGCCGTACGGATGGGCGAACTCCTCGCGGAAGTCGTCCATTAGCTCTTGCCGTCTGGCATCGGGGTCGTCGGCCTCCGCGATCTCGTTGCGATAGAGGATATTGACTGCACCGCGGGGCCCTAACACTGCCATCTCCGAGCCTGGCCAGGCATAGTTCACGTCGCTGCCCAGGAACTTCGAGGACATGACGATGTAGGCGCCGCCGTAGGCTTTCCGGACGACGACTGACAGCAGTGGCACCGTCGCTTCGGCGTAGGCGTAGATGAGCTTCGCACCCCGGCGGATGATGCCGTTGTGCTCCTGGTCTGTACCGGGCATGAACCCGGGCACATCGACGAACGTGAGGATCGGGATGTTGAACGAATCACAGAAGCGAACGAACCGAGCGGCTTTCTCGGCGGCGTCGATATCCAACGTGCCCGCGCTGACGCGGGGTTGGTTAGCGACGACACCGACCGACTGGCCGTCCATCCGTGCGAAGCCGGTGATGACGTTTCGGGCCCAGTTGCTGTGGACCTCGAAGAAGGACTCCTCATCGACGATGCGTCCGACGACTTTGGACATGTCGTACGGTTTTCGCGGTGCCGAGGGAACGATATCAGTGAGTTCGGGCACTTCTCGGTCGGGTTCGTCCCACGGCTTGACCCGCGGTGGGTCTTCCATGTTGTTCTGGGGCAAGTACGAGAGAAGGCGGCGGATGTTCTCCAAGGCTTCTTCCTCGGAGGGGTAAGAAAAGTGCGCAACGCCCGATTTCGTGGAGTGTGAACTGGCCCCTCCGAGCTCCTCTTTCGAGACCTGCTCACCGGTGACCGTCTCGATGACGTTCGGTCCGGTGATGAACATGTGGCTGGTGTCCTGCACCATGAACGTGAAGTCCGTCAGCGCGGGCGAGTAGGTCGCGCCCCCGGCACACGGGCCCATGATTGCGGAGATTTGGGGGATGAGCCCGCTGGCTTTGGTGTTGCGCTCGAAGATTTTCGCAAAGCCGACCAGCGAGTCAACGCCTTCCTGAATACGTGCGCCACCGGAGTCGTTCAGCCCGATGACGGGAACGCCGTTCTCGATAGCCTTATCCATCACCTTGCAGATCTTGTCGGCGACGACCTCGCCGACGGAGCCACCGAGGACGGTGAAGTCGTGGGCGAAGAGGAACACCTTGCGGCCGTCGACCTCGCCGTAACCGGTGACAACGGCGTCGCCCGGGAAGCGTTTGTCTTCCATCCCGAAGTTCGTCGAGCGGTGTTCGACGAACGGGTCGACTTCGGTGAAACTGCCGTCGTCGACGAGGAAGTCGATGCGCTCGCGCGCTGTCATTTTCCCTTTCTCGTGTTGGGACTCGATACGCGATTCGCCACCGCCGAGCTCGGCTTCGCGGCGCTTTGCACGCAGCTCTTCGATGGGGTCGTCAGTCGTCTCCGGCGTGTCGTCTTCTTCTTGTTTGCTCATGTTACCACTCCATCCCGCCGTTGACGCCCAGCACCTGACCGGTCATGTAGCTCGATTCCTCGCTCGCGACGAATCGGACGATGCCGGCGACATCCTCTACGGTGGCGAAGCGGTCGAGGGGGATGTCACGCAGAATCTTCTCCTGGACACGCTCGGGGACCTCGTCCAACATATCCGTCTCCACGAATCCCGGCGCGACGCAGTTGGCGGTCGCGCCCGTGTGGGCGAGTTCGAGCGCGAGCGTACGGGTGAACCCGAATAGCCCCGATTTCGTGGTGGCGTAGTTAGCCTGTCCGATGTTGCCCTGCTGACCCACGACCGAAGAGATGTTGATGAGCCGACCGTGGTTCGCGCGCTTGAGGTCCTCATAGAAAACGTTCGTGCAGTTGAACACGCCGCCGAGATTGACGTTCATCACCGTATCCCAGTCCTCTCGGCTCATTTCCTCGAACTTCTTGTCGATAGTGATGCCGGCGTTGTTGATGAGCACATCAACGTTGCCGAACTCGTCGTTGACCGCCTCGCGCATCGCTGCCACCTCCTCGCCTTTGGCCACGTCAGCCTGTGCGACCATGGCGTGGCCACCGCTCTCACGAATCTCCTCGACCACCGCCGCGGCCTCCGCCTCTGACGAGCGGTAGTTTACCACGACGTTGGCCCCGTGGTCGCCGAGGTCGGTCGCGATACCGCGACCGATGCCCCGCGAAGAACCGGTGACCACGCAGGTCTGATTTTCGAGGTTCATCCCGTGGGATTCCCCCCGTCGATTCCTGTAATCATTGCTCAACTAGTGACCCAAAGCACAGCCAGATAATAGTTCGGCTTAAGCGAGGGTAATGACCGACGCCAGAATAGTATCACCGGGCTATACGGGTCGACAGAAGCCCTGATAGATATTCGCCGGGGTCTGGCGAGCCGAATTCTATCAATCGTTCTGTCGACCCGTATATCTTGCCAGGATCGTCGAGTGAATATTGCACACAAAGGAATTAAATTGGGATATTCCAAGAATCCCGGTAATAGTTTGGCCGGCCTAAAACGGAACGCTTTTTAGGGTTGCCTAAAGATTCGGCACCATGACAGCGCAGGACATCTGTGTCATGGTTCCAACGATACGGAACCCCGAGTGCATGCGTGAGTACTTCGATAACGCCCGCGACCACGGGTTCGATCTGGACCGATTGTTCGTGGTCCTGATCACCGAGAATTTCTGTGATAGCGAGTCGATGCAGGCGATGTTGGACGAAGAGGGCGTCAGCGGGACTGTCTTCGACGGGGAGGCCCGTAGCGAGTGGTACGACGAGCAGAGCATTAGCGAGTTCTCGCATCTCGTTCCCGCTGCGAGTCACGCACAGACCTCATTTGGTCTGCTGTATCTCTGGGCTCACGACTATGAATATGGTGTCTTCATCGACGACGACACCGCTCCATGCGAGGGTGTTGACTTCTTCGGAACCCACATGGAAAATCTCGCCTTCGAGGGTGAAATCGAGCGCGTCCGATCCGACGAGAACTGGGTGAACGTCCTCTACCAGAACGAGGACGAGCATGGGCTCTACCCACGTGGTTACCCCTACGCGGCGATGGAGGAAACTGTCGAGACTGACACGGCTGCGGTCGAACGCGTCGTCGCCTCACAGGGGCTCTGGACGAACGTCCCCGACCTCGACGCCGTCCGCATCCTGATGGACGGCGATCTCCAGGGCCAGGCCCAGACTCGCACCTCCGTGGCTGACTATGACTGTGATTTCGTCGCCAAAGAGGGACACTACCTCACGGTTTGCTCGATGAATTTGGCCTTTCGCCGCGAGGTCGTGCCCGCGTTCTACCAGCTTCCGATGGACGACAACGAGTGGGACGTGGGACGGTTCGACGACATCTGGTCCGGCCTGTTCCTCAAGCGCGCGGTCGACGTACTGGGCGGAAAAATCTACAACGGCGACCCGCTGTGTGAACACAACAAGGCCCCGCGGTCGACGTTCTCGGATCTGACCAACGAAGTCCATGGCCTCGAACTGAACGAGCACGTCTGGGAGGAAGTTGATGCCGTCGGAAGCGACGCCGACTCCTACCGAGCGGTGTTCCAGGCGATGGCAGACCGGCTCGCGGAGGGGGATTACTCCGAGTGGGAGAACGGTGAGTTCCTCAACCACTGCGGGGAGTACATGCGGGATTGGCTCGACTGCCTGGCCTCGCTGGAGGCGGACAAATCCAGAGAAGCCGAACCGCCAACGACGGCCGCCGACGACTGAAACACAAACTATTTAGGTAAACCTAAAACATAACAACATACCCATGACTAACGACACATCCGGATCCTCTCGACGTCGGTTTCTCGCACTGGGCGGTGCAACCGCTGCGGGCTCGCTCGCGGGGTGTGCCGGCCTGTTCAGTAGCGAGAACAATCAGGTCGGGATCTCCCTATCGGACTTCCGCGGCTCCGGCCCGCTTGTCGACTCCCGCGGCCAGCCCGATGGGACCTCCATTGCGGATCTCCCTGACCTCGAAGGCAGCCTCACTGTGTACCTCGGCGGCGGCGAGGGTGGACTTTACGTTGAACTGCTGGATCTCTTCGAGCAAGCATACGACAACTTCAGCGTCAGTCACCGGCTGGACTCCTCCAGCAGCCTCGCAAACAGCATCATCGGAGAGAGCGAGGCCGGTGCGACCGAAGCCGACCTGTTCATGTCCGTCGATGCCGGCTC
The DNA here is from genome assembly GCA_028275075.1 of Haloarcula sp. Lineage (GTDB taxonomy): Archaea > Halobacteriota > Halobacteria > Halobacteriales > Haloarculaceae > Haloarcula. The sequence goes on from JAQCNK010000178.1 coordinate 4,271, forward strand.
GCTCGGCGCTGTCGCCAACGCCGGGGCGACCCAGTCCCTGCCCAGCGAGGCACTGAACGCGGTCCCGGGAAGTTTCCAGGATGGGGACGGCCGGTGGGTCGGCTTCGCCGGCCGCGCCCGTGCGATTCCCTACAACACGAACCAGCTCTCGCCGTCAGATATCCCCAACAAGGTCAGCGAGTTCCCGAACACCGCCGCTCTGGAGGGGACGATGGGATGGGCCCCGTCCTACGGAGCCTTCCAGTCCTTTATCACCGCGATGCGGCTCAACAAGAGCGACGACGCGGCCCGGTCCTGGCTCAACGCGATGCAGGACCACGGCGTCACCGAGTACGGCAACGAGTTCGCCGTCTCGAACAGCGCCGCAAACGGTGAGCTGGCCGCTGGCTTTGCGAACCACTACTACTCACTGCGGGTCAAGTCGGCCCGTCAGAACGCCCCCCTCGACCTCTACTTCACCGAGGGCGACGCCGGCTCGCTGGTCAACGTCTCCGGACTTGAGATTCTCAGCGGGACCGAGAAGTCCGAACTGGCCGGGAACTTCGTCCGCCACGTCCTCTCGGCGGAGGCCCAGGAGTTCTTCGCCACCCGAGCGTTCGCCTACCCGATGATCGGCGGCGTACAGCCGGTCGGTGGCCTCCCGCGTATCGACGATCTGAATCCGCCGGATATCGATCTCACCGAGCTGGCTGATGTCTCCGGGACCGTCGACCTGATGCGCGAGACTGGCGTCCTCTAAGATGGGGGCGAGGGATCGGCTGGACCGGCTTCGCGAGCGCGCGAACATCGCTAACCGCGACGCCGACGAGCCGACGGCCCTCGCAGCGGTCGTGCTGGCTATTTCACTACTTCTGCTCTCGCCCATCGCGTGGGTCCTACTGGAAGCCAGCGAGATGCCGACTGGCCGATTGGTCGAACTCGTCCTGAGCGAGACGACGACGACGGTGACCGTCAACACGCTGCTACTGGTCGCCGCCGTCACCGTGCTGTCGATACTTATCGGCGTCCCGCTCGCTCTGCTGACGGTCCAGACAGACCTCCCGTTCAAACGGTTCTGGACAGTCACCGCGGCGCTCCCGCTCGTGGTCCCCAGCTACATCGGCGCGTTCGCGTTCGTCTCGGCCTTTGGCCCCCGCGGCGAACTCGCGGACCTACTCGCGCCGCTTGGCATCCAGTCGATTCCGACCATCTACGGGTTACATGGGACAATCCTCGTGTTGACGCTATTTACGTATCCCTACGTCTTCCTGACGACGCGAGCGTCGCTCATCTCCTTTGACGGGACAGTCGTCGAGGCCGCCCGCAGCCTGAACGCCAGCCGCTGGGACGCGTTCAAACGAGTGACGCTCCCGCAGATTCTACCTGGCATCGCCGCCGGCGCCCTGCTCGTGGCGCTGTACGCCCTCTCCGATTTCGGGACGCCAGCGATCATGCGATACGACGTGTTTACGCGCATGATCTTCGTCGAGGAGCAGGCCAGAAACTTGGACGCCGCCGCCGTCCTCTCGCTCCTCTTGCTCGTGCTGGCGATGGCGATACTCGCCGTCGAGTCCCGAGTCGGAGCGGGTCGTGACGGGGCCTACGTCTCCAGTGGCGACCGCCGGCCCGGCGAGATACAGCTCGGCTACTGGAAACTGCCCGCGATGGGCTTTTGCGCTCTCATCGCCACGCTCTGTCTGGCTCTTCCCATCGGTATCCTCGGACTGTGGCTCGTCCGCTCGGCCGATGCGACACAGGCCGGGTTCGTCTTCGGAGCACAGCACGTGATCAACTCGGTTACACTCGCGGCCGCGGCGGCCGGGCTCTGTGTCGTCGTTGCACTGCCGATTGCCTACCTCTCGGCCCGCGGGGACGGCACGCTCTCCTCGCTGCCCGAGCGAGTGTCCTACGTCGGCTACGCGGTCCCCGGCGTCGTCATCGGGCTCTCGCTCATCTATCTGGCGCTTCGCTTCGTCCCCTTCCTCTATCAGAGCCTGTTCGTGCTGGTCTTCGCCTACGTCGTCCGCTTTCTCCCCCAGGCCGTCGGGACGACCGAGTCGTCGGTGCTGCAGGTCGACCCGAGCTACATCGAGGCCGCTCGCTCGCTGGGGTACGGGCCGATCACTGCGTTCCGAAAAGTCGTCCTGCCGCTGGTTGCGCCGGGCATCGCCGCCGGGGCCGCGCTCGTGTTCCTGACGACGATGAAAGAGCTCCCGGCGACGCTCCTGCTCCGGCCGGTCGGCTTCGAGACCATCGTAACGTACATCTGGCTGGTCCGCGGAGCAGCATACCAAGGACAGGCGGCCATCCCGGCGCTGATTCTCGTCGGCGTCTCGGGACTCTCGATGCTCATCATCCTCAGACAGGAGAGCTAACATGGCAAAACAGAAACCATCACAGCGGATTTCCGAGTTCGAAACGATAGAGACGGCGGTCGATGACCCCGAAGAGACGGTTCTCTCCATCGACGGCGTCTCAAAAGAGTACGGCCGAGAGAAAGCCGTCGAGAAGCTCTCTCTGTCGGTCAAGGACGGCGAGCTGTTGACGCTGCTGGGCCCCTCGGGCTGTGGGAAGACGACCACACTGCGGATGATCGCTGGACTCGAAGCGCCCTCGGCAGGGAGTATCACCATCGCCGGGGAGACCGTGGCCGACGGCGAGAACGGCGCGTTCAACAAGCCCGAAGAGCGCGACGTGGGCATCGTCTTTCAGGACTACGCCCTCTTCCCGCATCTCAACGTCGCCGAGAACATCGCGTTCGGCCTCGATGAACTGGACGACGACGAGACCGACGCGCGTGTCGCCGAGCTACTGGAACTCGTTGACCTGCAGGCCCACGACGAGAAGATGCCCAGTCAGCTCTCCGGTGGGCAACAACAGCGGGTCGCACTGGCCCGCTCGCTGGCTCCCGAACCCGACCTCCTGCTGCTTGACGAGCCGTTCTCGAATCTCGACGTGCGACTGCGCGTCGAAATGCGCGAGGAAGTGCGGCGTATCCTGAAACGGGCCGGTGTCACCGCGATTTCGGTGACCCACGATCAGGAGGAGGCACTCTCCATCAGCGACCGCGTCGCCATCATGAACGACGGCGCAATCGCACAGGTCGGCAACCCCGGCGAGGTGTTCGAAAACCCCGAGAGCCGCTTCGTTGCCAGCTTCCTCGGCCAGGCGAGTTTCCTCTCGGCACGCGTGACCAACAGGCTGGAAACGGGGCTGGGAAGCTTCGATCCCGAACTACTGAACGGTCCCATCGAGGCCTATGACGGCGCGATGATCGACGTGCTAGTGCGCCCCGACGACCTGCAGGCAATGCCGTCGACCGAGCCAAAAGCCGACGGCTACGTCGTACACCGTCAGTACAACGGCCCGAACTTCATCTACCGGGTCGAGCTGCACAGCGGCGACGTGGTCCACTGTATGCACAACCACGTCGAGACCTTCGAGGCGGGCCAGCCGGTCGAAGTTGACCTGGCCGCCGACCACGAGCTGGCCTGGTATCCCGCTGAATGAGCCGGCTGCGACGACCCCGGGTACAGGCTGCGCTTGTCGCACTGCTTGGCGGGGTCGTCGTCTACGCCCTTGCTCACGTCGTTTTTCCGTACCACACGAGCAACCACGACGAGGCGGTGTATCTCCAGCAGGCCGCGATGTTGCTGGAGGGGAAGCTCTTTCTCAGGCCGCCAGTCGACGGCCCGTTTCGGCCGTGGTTCTTCGTCGAGAGCAGCCGAGGGCTGTACTCGAAATACACGCCACCAACGGCGGCGATGTTTGCCGTCGGCAAGCTGTTGGGGGGGTACCGAATCGCGCTCGCACTCATCGGAACCGGGTCGCTACTCGGGACCTACCACACCGTCCGTGAGGCCTTCGACGCTCGGACCGGCGTCGTCGCCACAGTGCTGATGCTCGCCTCGCCGTTGTTCGTCGTCGAGGCCTCTATCTTCCTCTCGTACGTCCCAGCGATGTTCTGGAATCTCACGTTCGCAGCGTCGTACCTTCACGCCGACCGGACCGGGAGCCGGCGGAGTGGGGCACTCGCAGGGCTGGCCGTCGGTATCGCCTTCTTCACTCGACCCTACACTGCGGTGCTGTTCGCCACGCCGTTTATTCTGCACGCGCTGTGGTCGTTGCGCGAGCGAACGCGACCAGTTGTCGAACGGGTCAGCCTGACCGCCACCGTCGGGCTGGTCGGTGTGGCTGCCGCGCTCGGGTACAACGCCGTGATGACCGGTGACCCACGTGTCTTCCCGTACCAGGCGTTCGCACCGCTGGACGGGCTGGGATTTGGCTATCGGGAGATAGCCGGCTACTCGCGAACGTTTACGCCCGCACTCTCACTGCGTGCTAACGCCGAGGTGCTCTGGCTGTTCGCCACGGAGTGGGTCGTCGCCGGTCCGCTCGGAATCGCCGCCGCGCTGGTCGGCCTCTGGACCGTCCGTCGGCGTGGCTTCGACGACCGTCAGCGCGCCGTCGCCGGTATTGGCCTCAGTATCCCCCTGGGGAACCTCCTTTTCTGGGGGAACCTGAACATCCTCGGAGAACTCGCCGACCCCGCCGACGGGCTCGTTTCGTTCTTTGGCCCGTACTACCACACGGACCTGCTGGTTCCCGTCGTCGCCTTCGGCGCCGTCGGCCTGCTCTCCACAGTCGAGTGGGGTCGCGAGACGCTCCCAGACCACGTGAGCGCACCGCGGGCGGGACCGGCGGTCACTGCACTGTTACTCGTGGGAGCGACAGTCGGCGCCGGTGTCGCCGTCGCCACGGTAGCGGCCCCGGTCGATGAGAACTACGACGTGAC
>JAQCNK010000182.1 GCA_028275075.1 Haloarcula sp.
GGGTTGCCGTCCCGCGTGATGCGGGTGTAGTAAGGCGTATTCTGGTGCTGGTCAGTTCCGGTCTCGGTGGCCGTCCAGCCCTCGACGTTGTTGGCCCAGTGGTCCGCAAGCGAGAGCCACACCAGCGCGTCGGCCTCATTGCCTTCATCCAGTGCAAGCTTGGCCGCACAGGCCAGCCCGGATATCTCGGCGGCGATAGAGGACGGCGAGAAGCCGGATTCCTCCTCCCAGCGCTCCTGGGCCGTCTGGGGCCCGTTACGGGCGACATAGTTGGCCGACCGCTGGAGATTCGTGTAACTGTAGTTCACGTCGTCGAAGTCGACACCGGCCTCGGCGAGATGGTACGCCATCACCTGCGGGTAGGAGATGTTGTCCATCTGCTCGCCGCCCCAGCGGGTTATCCCATTGACGTAGGTGTTCTGGGGGATGAAGCCGGCCTCATCCTGCTGATGCTCGTAGATATACTCGAGTTGCTGGGCGGCGATGTCGAGCGCCCCGACGGTGTCGAAGGCGGTAAACACCTGATAGAGGTCACGCGACCAGACGAAGTTGTAGCCGTAGTTCTTGGTCTCACCGGCGTACACCGCATCGCCCCACGGCACCGACGGCGAGGCGATGGAGGCGCCGTGGTAGGTTTTGTCTTCGACGGCCATCAGGGTCATGATGGCGGTGCGGTACTGGTTCGCCAGGTTCGGGTGGCCCTCCACGGAGTCGGGCAGTTCCTTGTCAGCGAGATACTCTGCCCAGCTTGCGGCGTACGCCTCCATCACGGTTTCGTAGCCGCGGTCGAGGGCCCCATCGGCCTCACCGAGTGCGGCGGCGGTGTCGGCCCGCCGGGCGAACCCGAGCGCGACCGTTTCTTCGGCCGTCTCGCCGGTTCCCAGGCGCCCGATGAGGACGATGTTCTCCCCGTCGACGGACTCGATGGGGTCAGGCAGTTCGCCCTCCGTGTAGAGTGCGTTCAGCCGTTCGCTGCCGGCCGCGCCGACCGTCGCCCAGTCGAAACCGCTCTCTGCCGCTATCGCCATCGCCACCGAGAGCGCGTCGCCGTTCTCGTCGACCAGCAATTCGTTGTGGGTCTCTGCCGTGTAGGCGTCCGGGTTGCGTGCGACGAGGTGGAACTTCCCTTCCTCACCGTAGCGGAGCCCGCGGTCGACGCTGTTCGTACTCGCCAGAGAGATGTTCGCCGCCGAGAAGACGTCGTAGCTGTGCTCATCGTCGGCGGTGAACTCGGCGTTTGCCAGGATGGCGTCGTGCTCCGGATCCGTCGCGTAGTCGACGGTCAGCTCCCAAGTGTGGCCTTGGCCGTCACCCGTTTCGGTGAAGATATGACGGAAGAGCAGCGCCTCGTCCTCGACGGGTTCGACGCGCCGCTCGATGGTGTCTGTGGCGCGGCGATCCTCCTTGTGGGTCCGGGCCGCGTAGTCGGATTCGTCGTTGCATCTGATGATGAAATCCAGCGTCCGGAGGTTCAGGAGGTCGACCTGCGGGAACCGCGCTTCCGTTAGCGCGCCCTCTGTGAGCGTAAACCACACGCGGGAGGGGTCCTGTTCGTCGTGGTCGGCGACGGTTCCGATACCGAACTTCTCGCCTGTTGTCCACGTGGGCATCTCGTCGGGCGCCTCGGTCGTCGCTGAGGTGGTCGGCAGCGCGTTCAGATCGTCGAGCAGGGCGGTCGCGTGCAGCCGGATGGCGTGTGACCAGCCAAGCGGTGTCGCACTGTCGAGTTCTCCCGAATCAAAGGCTTGCTCGGCCAGATAGCCGGCTTCGGTTGCCATCGGCCCATCGTCGGCGATGAGCTCGTAGAGATCGCTGCTCCGGTTGAGGTAGGCCTCGCCGTTCTCGCCGCGCTCGTTCAGCATGACACCGACCTGTGCGGCGGAGACGGCCCCGATACCGGTCGTCACGGACCATATCTTCTCGCCGTCTTGTTCCTGCATCCGCCAGCGGTCGCCCTCGTACCGGATGAGTCCGGCCACGTGGCTGTGTGGGGGGTTTCGGAACAGCGTGTCCAGCGTCGTACTGACGTGGGTGGCCAGCCGATTGACCTGGTTGTCTGTCAGTTCGACGCCGTCGATGGCGTCGTAGGCGGAGAATGCATCGGTGAGCTTCAGTGCAGCGGCGTCAATCCGGTGGTCAACCTCCCCATCGGTCAGACGCATCACGTACACCTCCATCTCCTCGTCCCAGAGTTCCTCCAGCCCGTCCATAACCCGCTGTGCGCCGTGGAGACAGCGCTCTTTGATCTGGGTGGTCATGGGTGCTCGCGCGACCGTCGCGAAGGCCTCGATGTAGGCCGCCGCGGTGTGGGCGAACTGACCAACCGAGTCCTCCCAGACGTTCTGGCACTCGGTGGGGAGACCGTTGTCAGCTACGTCGCGGGAAAGAGCGTCTACCGCTTCCACGATTGTGTCCCGAATATCGACGGTCAGCGAGTCGCTGAGCTGGCTATGTCGGGTCCGCAGTAACGTCGCCAGGTAGGACGTGACGGTGGCGGTCTGGTCGCCCTGATACTCGGGCGACTCATCGTTGTGCTCCACGTTCGCGTTCGCCCATCCGGGAGCGATAGAGCCGTCGGTGGCCCACACACGATGTGGCCACGTACCGTCGGCAAGCTGGCGGGCACAGAGGAACTCCGCGCTCTCTTTGAGGATATTGTCTGTCTCGATATCGAGCCGGTCGGTGGCCTCCAGCAGGTGTCGGGAGACCGAAGCGTCGTCGCGGAACCAGACGAAGCCGTAGCCGCCAGAGTTCTCGTAGAACGGGTCGAACTCTGGGGCTGCGATGTGTCCACCCGAGGGCGAGGAGAGCAGGTCCATCACGCGCAGATCCGTCCGCAGGCTGTCGGCGCGGGGCAGTGAGTCCGGCACCTCGACCCGCGTCCGCTCGCGGGCGGACTCGCGCAGGTCCGACGCCGTGGTGTGGGACTCCGCACAGATAGAGATATCTGCCATCGCCTGCTGGCGGTCGACCTCCGAGTGGTCGGACAGCTGCGTGATGAGCGTCGTGCTGTTGGAGCGCCCGCTCCGTTCGAGCGGGGCGGTCACGACGTAGTCGCCGGTCAGGCGGGTCTGGTCCCGCCGCTCGGTCCCCCGTCGGCGTGGGAAGTAAATTGCTTCGTCGTCGAGTATCTCGCCCAGCCGTTCGGGCCGCTGCCCGTGGACCTCTTCGAGCCCCGTGGAGGCCGTGATATAGTCGTGTTCCTGACGGTGGTACACCTCAAGGACACGGGAGCCGTTCGGGCCGCCATCCTCGTGAATGAGAGCACCGACGCCTGTGTCTTTCCCCTCCGGCGACATCGTCGCGAACGCGACCAGTTTCGCCCCCTGCGGGACGGTCCCGCGTACCTCGACGTGTGTCGCATGTGCACGTCCCAGCGTCAGGTCGTACTGGTGGACAGTGAAACTACCCGCATCGTACTCGGTCTCCACTAAACGGGTGTCGCGGTAGTAGTGTTGCCTGATGGTCTCCAAGTCACTGAACCAGCGCGTCTCGTCACCGATCTGTATCCCCAACTGTGAACGGTCGATACCGTACAGCCCGGCCAGTGAATCGGAGTAGTCACGCACCGACCCATGCTCCCCGATATGTACTAAGCGATCGCCATGTCCCGAGAACGAGCCAGAAATCGTCTTGCTTTCCTCGGGGAAGCGCTCGCCACGAGTTTTCTTATACTCGTTGAGCGCTGTCGTAAGGCGCATGACTACCACAACACAACGCTCTCAATAAACCCCTACGGTTTCACGTAATGTTGCAATCCGG
>JAQCNK010000036.1 GCA_028275075.1 Haloarcula sp.
GCCGTTGGCGGCCCACCTCCGATGGCGCAATCGCGGGGTGGCGCTGGACGACGACGTGCTGGCGACACGGACCGGATTCTGGCGCCGGACCACGCGAATCGTGCCGTACTACCGCGTTCAAACAGTGTTTGTCGGCCGCTCGCCGTTCCAGCGACGCCGGGACCTCGCGACGGTGACGGCCGACACGGCCTCAACGACCAGCCTCTTCGGTGGCGCGGCCACGGCCTATGACGTGGACAATGACCGGGCCGTAGAGATCAGGAACGCGCTCCGAGAGCGGCTCTACAGCGACTTACTGGCGCGAAACTACGACTGAGATAGCTGACAAACCCGGCCGCTACTGTGCCCACTCGACCATCCGGCCGTAAACAGGGTCGGTGTCGAGCGCATCGGCGTCTCCAACCAGCACCAGCGCCTTCTTCGCCCGCGTAAGTGCGACGTTGATGCGGCGGTAGTCCTCGAAGATAGGTCCCGACAGCGTGCCAGTGGCGACGAACGACACCACGATAACTTCCTTGCTCGACCCCTGGAACCGGTCGACAGTATCGACGGCTACGTCGGGCAGCCGCCGGTTCAGTTCGGCGACCTGCGCGCGGAACGGCGCGATGACGCCGATGTCGTCGGCCGGTACGCCGGCGGCACGGTAGGCACCGACAACGTCGGCCACCGCGTCGGCCTCCGCGGGATTGGTGTTGCCAGTCTGGCTGCTGCCGGGATCGACGAAAGCGACGCCATCACGAAGGTACTCGGGCAACGCGTCCAACGTGACCCCGTCGAGGTCGTCGATGCGCTGGGCGGCCACCGCGCCGGTCGCAGGGCGCAACTGGCCGTCGTAGAACTCCCGCGAGGCAAAGGCTTGGATGCGCTGGGCCATCCGGTACTGGCGATCCAGCATCACGCCGGCCTCGGGGAATTCGTCGATGAGTCGCTCGAACAGCGAGGTCGAGAGCGTCTCGTCCTCCGACTGCACGACCGGTGGGAGCTGCTGATGATCGCCGACGAGGACGAACCGGTCGGCCAGCGTCGTCGCCGCCAGCGTCCCCGGTTCGGTGAGTTGGCCGGCCTCGTCGACGACGGCGGCGTCGAACGACTGGGACTGCATCGCGGTCCCGCCACAGGTCGCGGTCGTCGCCGCGACGACCTTTGCGTCCCGGAGCGTACCCGCACACTCCTCTGGGTCGCCAGACTGCTCCAGCCGGTATTTCTGCATGTCCTCGCGGACGCCGCTCTCGGTGCCGACACGGACGATATCGGTAAAGCCCTGTTCTTCCAATGCCTCGATGGCGTTGTCCACGGCACGGTTGGTGAACGCGGAGAGGAGTACCCGGTCTCCCTGTGCTACGAGCGCTCGGATCATCCGGGCGAGCGTGTACGTCTTGCCTGTCCCGGGCGGCCCGTGAACGAGCGCGAAGTCCGCCGCCCCGACGGCCAGCTGACAGGCCTCGTTCTGGGCGTCGTTGTTGTCGATGTAGGTCTTCGAAACCGGCTCGAACTCGGGCTCCCGCCGTCCGAAGAGCACGTCCTTTCGTTCCGACGACTGGGTCAGCAGGGCGTCGTGGAGCGCGTTCTGGAGCCGATCGATCGTGAGCTCGGAGGGGTAGACGTCGAGCCGGCGCAGGTCCAGGGGCTCGTCGGTCGTCACGACGATTTCCCCCTCGGCGAGCCGCTGGACCCTGCCGAGTTCGGCGTCGCCGTTGATAGGGTCGCCGTCGCTGGCCATCACGTAGTCGCCTTCGCGAATTTTCGAGACCGCGCCGGTCCCCGTAGCGCGAAGCTCCCACTGACCGCCGTCGAGTTCGGTGCGGCCCGCCGGTTCCAGAGCCACCAGTGCACGGTCGTCGTCGGCCCGCTCTTCGGGCGTCTGCTCCCATAGTTTGGCGTACTCGCGGTGGACGGCGCGGCGCTCGGCCTCGATGGCTCGGTAGAACCGCTCAAAGTACTCTCGTTCCTCGTCGGGGATGGCAACGCCGACCCGGCCGGCTTTGGACTCTTGATCGAGCCGACCGGAGACGGCCATACAGGTGTCCTGCTCGAAGCAGTACTCACACTTGGCGTTGGCTTCGTACCCCGTCGGCACGCCCGAATCGTGTTCCATGGCGGCGATGGCGTTCCTGGTCCTGATGACGTATTTCAACAGGCCGGCGCCGATAGAGAACTCCTTGGCTGGCGAGAGATCGCCGCTCTCTTCCGTGCGTTCAACGGCGGCGTTTTTCGTATAGAGGAGCGTCCCGGTGTCGGGCGCCGCGTCGATGGGCGTCTGGGTCGCCCCGCCGTCGCCGGCCATAACCGCGCTCGCGTCGAGGCAACTCGCTTCCCGCTCGCCCAGCATCAGCGCGTACGCCGTCGCCTGAATCTTGTCCTGGAAACGGGGCTCGCGTTTGGTGTTCTTGCCAGTCTTGAGTTCGACCGGCATCCCGCGGCGGACGGCGTCGGCTCGCCCTTTCATCCCGTAGCGTTCGGAGATGAGCGTCATCTCGGAGCGCCACTGATCGGTTTCGGTCAGCGTCCCCTGCTGGAGCCACCCCTCGATTGCCGTCGCGTGGTCGCGCACGTCGCCGGCAACCGCCTCTGCATCCCGACCCAGCAGGCCGATATCGAGGCCGGCCTCGTGGACCTGTTTGTCGATGGCCGTCTCCACGTCCCGCCCCCGGAGAAGGTCGCCGAACACCTCGTGGACGACAGTCCCTTTCACCAGTGGATAGGCGAGTTCGGCGCCGTCGAGTTTCCGGAGATAGTACATCCGCGGACACTGCACCCAGGTCCGGATGTCGGTCACGTCGACGATGAAATCTGGTTCGACGACGACCGAGGCGTCCCCACCCACCGAGTACTGGGTCTCGCCCTGATACTGGCGTTCGTCGGGGTCGTAGACGGCCAGTTCCATCCCCGAGTCGAGGTAATCGGCGGTCTCGGTCCACTTCCCCCACAGGGTCACGGTCGTTGGCTCGCCGGCGCCGCCGTCGGGCCGCAGGGTAACCTCGCAGAGTTCGCTCTCGCCGTACTGCGTGTTGACGGTCTTGGGCTCCTCGACATCGACGACGACACCGCGCAATTGCACGGGCAACGCAACGGGCGGGGTCGGAAAAACGCTGTCGGTCAGCCATCGGCGGCGGGACGCCAGCCCCGCAGAGACGCGACACAGACGCCTCCCGCCAGCGCTCCGAAGGGGAGGGCGACGGTCCGAACCACTACCACGCCGGCGGTGGCGGGACCGGCCGTCGCCCCGGTCACCAGAACCAGTGCTCCGCCCAGTAGCAGGTCATACGCGCCGAGACTGCCGGGAATCGGAACGACGCTCGCGACCTGTGGGAGCGGCACGACGACGAGAATCGGCAGGAGCGTTACCGGCTCGCCGACGCCGGCCAGCGCCACCCAGAGCGCCGCTGCGGTGAGGACCTGCTCGAGGAGGCCCCCAACCACGATTAGCGAGAGCAGCCCAGCTGACGATCTGAACTCGACGATTCGCTCCCAGTAGCGCCTCACGGACGCGGCCACGACCGCACGGCCACACGGCTGATCGCGGAACAGCCCAGAGAGGCGACTGAGGATGGGTGTCGCCACCGCGACGACACCGGTCGATATCTGCCGCCGCGAAGCGAGTATTACTCCCCCGGCGGCGGCCAGTCCGAAGACCGACACGGCCAACACCGACAGCAGCCCGCTAGCGTCTGGCGTTCCCGCGAGGACAGCCACGCCCAGAACCGCAGATAGGGATAGTTGCGAGCCCGATTTGACGTACTTGGCGACTGAGCGGACACCAAGCGCTTCCGAGTACCCCGTCTCCGTGGTCACGCTGATGAACCGCGCCATGATGGGTTCCGAACTCACCGGGCCGGCTGGGCTGAGGATATCAAAGAAGTCCCCCGCGAGAGCGAACTGGACACTCTGACCCGTCGACAGGCCGCCGTTAAGCGGTGCGATAGACGCCCAAACGCCGAATCCATCGGCAACGCCTTCCAGAACTATGAGCGCGACGACGAGGGCAAGCGCCCACGGTGTAATCGCCGTCACCCGAGCTAGCACCGTGTCGGTGCCGACGGTGTAGAGGTAGCCGGCGAACACCGTCGCACCGACTCCGACTCCGACGGCGAACCGAAGTGCCCGTCTCACGTCCAGCAGTCGGTTGGAGTCTCGCAAAAACGTACCGGTGATCCGGGGCGTCGATCCGTCGTCGCTGTTACTCTCTCGACTCCCCGTGAGCGTACTCCCGAAGCGTCTCCAGAGAAACGTCTTCGAGCACGTCTTCGCTCGTGGCCGTAAGGACGACCGGTGGCGCCGTCCCTGCCTCGTGGGCCTCTATCCAGCGCGGGACACAGAGACACCAGTGGTCACCCGGTTCGAGGCCGGGAAAGTCCAGTTCCGGCCGGGGCGTTACGAGGTCGTTACCCTGGGCCTTGCTGTACTGCAGGAACTCCTCGGTCATCACGCCACAGATCTCGTGGCGGCCGGGGTCACGCTGGAGCGGGTAGCAGTAGCCGTCCCGCATGAACCCAGTCGTCGGGTCCATCGAACAGGTGTCGAGTTCCCCGCCGAGGACGTTTGTCTCGCTCTCCATACCACCCATCCCGGGCGACGACCCAAAACCGTTTGGTCGGGCCACTGCTGTGGGACCGATGGCTTCATTCTGGACGGGACCCAAACTAGGCTATGCGCGTTCGCAATTGGCAGGACATCATCGACGACGTGATGGACAGCAACGCTGACCCCGGTGGGTTGCGCGCTGTCGGGGGCGACCGCGCGGGCGGTATCGGCGAAGACATGTATATTGGCCATCCCGCCGCTGGAGTGTCCCAGCTAAAGACATACGCCAAAAACCCGATGTCCGTTCAGGGCGTCGGCTCTCAGATCGCACGGAAGATCGACGACGATATCGAGCCGCTGTTCCCGAACGAGGGGTCTACTGATATGGGTGCCCGCTGATGGTCAGCCCCTCGGTAACGGAAGCGGATCGGGAGACGTTCCTGATCCAACTGAAGGTCGGGTTCGCGCTGCTTGTCGGTGGCTCGATGACGCTGGTGGTCTTGTGGGGCGCTGGAGGCCTGCTCGTCGCGCTCGGCGTCGGTGTCGCTACGACGCTTGTCGGTGGTGCACTGGCACAGCTCACGTTCCCGGATAGCCTCGCCGAGACCCCCTACGACGACGACCTCGAACGCGGCCCGAAACCCGGAACGCGGCTACAGGAACGCCGTGATCGGTCCGACGACAGGGAAACACAGGACGGCCCCCGGTAGACCGAGAAACGAGTACGACAGTGGATATCAATCCAGCACGCGCTCGATCCACAGCCGCGGTCGTTCTATCTCGTCGTCAGTCGGGAGCGTTTCGGGTGAGTCCCAGACCCGCCCCGCTGCGGCGACGCCGCGGGCGTCGGCCACGTCGTCGAAGAAACTCTTGCCGCGTTCGTACTGTTGGCGTTTCATACCGAGACCGAGGAACCGCCGGACGAGTTTTGCGACCGGCCCCCGCCCCTTCCGTCGCTGGTCAACCTTCCGCCGGAGGTCGTCGTACTCGTCGTCGAACGCGCGGTCCATCAGCAGCTCTGCGTACCCCTCGACGGCGGTCATCGTCGCGTCGAGCTGGCCCAGCGAGGAGCGGCTGAGCTCGCCGCTGGATAACTTTTCGATGGTCTCGGCCATCGTCTCTTCCATGTGGTCCGAGAGCCACGGCGCGGCCCCGAACTCAGCGGCGTGGGTCACCTCGTGGAAGGCGATCCAGCGACGGAAGCGGTCACCGTCGACACCGAGTTGGCCGGCGACACGCTGGATGTTCGGGCGGACGAAGTACAGCGCGTGGTCGTCGTTGTCCGCGAGCAGGAGTGGATCGTACTGACCGAGCACGTTGTTCCCCAGAAAGGAGAGCGCAAAGGCCATCGAGCCGGTGTTGACGACTCGGGCGACGCCCGGGATGTATTCGGCTTGCTGTTCGATAGGTGCCATCACGCGCTCGAAAGTTTTGATGTTGGCATCGATCCAGTGGTGACGGTTCTGGATCTCGACCGTTGCAGGGAGGTCGAAATCGAGGTCGCCGACCTCGCGGACCCGGTCACGGGCGTCACGGACGTCCGAGCTGTACCCGTCCTGCTCGGCCGCCGAGATAGAGAGATCGCCGGAGTCTGTCGACTCCTTGGCAGCCTCCGCGACCGCCTGCCAGTCTATCGGTCCGTCCCCCGTCGCACCGGCGACGGCACGGACACTATGATATATTCCCATACTCCGGTAACGTTTCGGGGCGTCATATGCCTTCTCCCGTATAGTCTATGGCGTCCGCTTCGTCGACTGTGGCGTCCTCGCCGCTTCCGCCCCACTTCTTGACCGCAACTGCAATGACCGGCGGCGGCAAAGACGGGGTATGGACGACCGACGACGACAGTTCTTCGAGGAATTGCTCTCGACGCCCGGACCCTCGGGCTACGAGGCAGACAGCCAGCGGGTGTGGGTAGCGTACGTCTCCGAGTTTGCCGACGAGGTCAACACTGACGACTACGGCAACGCCGTGGCGACCCTCCATGGCGGTGACACGTCGGTCGCGCTGGCCGGGCACGGCGACGAGATCGGCTTCATCGTGCGGGATGTAACCGACGACGGCTTCGTCCGTATGGGCCGAATCGGCGGCTCGGATAAGACTGTCTCACGGGGGCAACACGTCACGATTCACACCGCCGACGGGCCTGTCGACGGCGTGGTCGGCCAGACGGCCATCCACCTCCGGGAGAACGGTGACGGCGAGGTCCCCGACGTGGCCGAACAACACGTCGATGTCGGTGCAACTGATGGCGACGAGGTCACAGCGCTGGTCGACCGCGGCGACCCGATCACGTTCCAGCAGACGATCACCGAACTCGAAAACGGCCGGCTCTCGGCCCGCGGGATGGACAACCGTATCGGTATCTGGGCGGCCGCCGAGGGGCTGCGTCGGGCGGCCCAACAGGGCGTCGAGGCGACCGTTCACGCCGTCTC
>JAQCNK010000041.1 GCA_028275075.1 Haloarcula sp.
TCGGACGGACCGAGTGCGAGCTTGCTCGCGAGGACGGCCCGGACTTCCGGCTTCGTCGGCCCGGCCTTCGCGTCGTGGGGCAACGAGACGTGTGCCATGACCAGTACAATCTCACGTGTTTCATAAAACAATTGTGCTTGTATTACTACAACCTGGTTTGGTATACCGGCGTATGCAGCCCAAACGAGTGTTCGGTAACGAAAAACTACTTTAGTTCATACAGTAGATTGGGACGTATGGGACAGCGTTCGGACGCGGGCGAGGAGTTCGGCGTCCTCCGGAGCAAGCGGACTGCCACCCGATACCAGATTATGGTCGAGGTCGCCGAGCGCCAACCGGCTGTCAGCCAGCAGGAGATCGCCGACGCTATCGGCATCACCTCACAGGCCGTGAGCGACTATCTCCGTGACCTCGCTGAAGAGGGCCAGGTCACAAAGCACGGGCGGGGTCGCTACGAGGTGACCAAGGAGGGCGTCGACTGGCTCATCTCACAGACCGACTCGCTACGGAGCTTTGTGAGCCACGTCTCCGAGGACATTATCGGGCAAGTCGACATCGAGACGGTGCTCGCGACGGCCGACGTCGAAGAGGGCGAGACGGTGTCAGTGACGATGCGTGACGGCGTGTTGCGTGCTGTGGCGGGTGATACGGGCAACGCAACCGCAGTTGCGGTCACTGACGCTGCCGCGGGGACCGATCTCGGGATCACGAACGTCGATGGCGTCGTCGAGTACGACCTCGGCGACGTGACAGCGGTGTCGATTCCCCGGGTCCAAAACGACGGGAGCAGCGCCGTCGACTCCGAGCGCATCGCTGGGCTGGGAACCGATCACGACCTCGTCGCTGTCGCCGGCGTCGAGGCTCTCGCCGCCGCACGGGCCGCGAATATATCGGTCGACATCCGCTACGGGAGCGTGGCTGCCGTCGAGGAAGCCGCGACGAAAGGGCAGGACGTGCTCTTGCTCGCGAGTGCGGACCAGCTTTCGACCCACACCGATGCGCTGGCCGGGGCCAACATCGGCTACGAGGTACTCGACGCAGCCGAATAGCTCGGGTGCTCGAACGCTCTGCTCACCGTCTGCGACGACACCCCTCGTTAACGGGGGGATACCCTGAAAACGGCCGTCTCCCGGGGGTCGACACGTGCCGATAGATCGCCACACGTCTCCCACTGCTCACCGCTCCAACAGTCACGAACAGTGTAGCGGTCCCCGGCGGTCGGCACAGCCGTCTCATCGATGTCGACACGGATGTCGGTCGGTTCCTCACCACGGTTCCATAGCGCCACCGCGGCGCCGTCGTGTAGGCGTTTGCTCCAGACCTCCTGGGTGGCCCCGCGGCGGTCCGGCGTCCCCTGTAGTCCCAGCGGATCCCGGTCGATAGCGAGGAGGTGCTCGTTGGTAAGCAAGTCGAGCAGGTCTGCGGAGATGTCGGTGAGATCGGTGCCGATCATGAGCGGCGCCCCGAGAAGACACCAGAACGCAAAGTGCGTGCGGTTCTCCGCGTCGGTAAGGGGTCGGTGGATATCTGTCGGCTCGTGCTGTGACTGGGCCGAGTCGGGGCCGTTGCCAACCTGGAGCATATCGGGGTCGTTCCAGCCGCCCGGAGCCTGCGCCGGAGCGATACCGAGGGCAGCGACGTGATCGACGATATCGGCTATCCCCAGGCCGAACTCCTCGCCGCTGGTTTGCCACTTCGCGACCGCGTCGTCGGCCACTCGCCAGCAGTGGCCGCCGACGTTCCGCCCCCACCGCCAGGACCCGGACTGGCCCCACTCGCAGATGCTGTAGACGATGTCGCGGTCAACCGCGGCGAGCGCGTCGCCCATCGCCGCGTACCGGGACACGGCGTCCCGGCCGCGGTGGTTGCCGCAGTTGTCGTATTTCAGGTAGTCAACGCCCCAGTCGGCGAACTGCTCGGCGTGGGTCCGCTCGCGGCCCAGACTCGCCGGGTAGCCCTGACACGTGTGGCTGCCGGCCGAGGAGTAGAGGCCGAACTTCAGTCCCCGGTCGTGGACGTAGTCGCCCAGCGCGCTCACCCCGTTCGGGAAATCCTCGGGGTCGGCCGACAAGCGGCCGCCTTCGTCGGTTTCCTCGGCCATCCAGCAGTCGTCGACGACGACGTACTCGTACCCGGCCTCGCGCAGACCAGTCTCGACGAGCGCGTCCGCCGCGTCCCGGATATCAGTTGCCGTGACCTCGCAACTGTGGGCGTTCCAGGAGTTCCAGCCCATAGGGGGTGTACGAGCGAGGCCGGTCTCCGACTCGTCGTCGGTCATGGACTGGAATGTGGGGGACCGAGTAAAACAGTTGCCCCAAGTGACGCGTACAGCGACAGCCCGAGAACCGCCATTTCGATAGGACCGTCGTTTGGATCGACCACAGAGAACGATCTGTCTGGGGTTGATTCACTCTCACCGGGACCGAAGTTGAGCTAACTGACGCTGAATCTCGTCGTCCAAGACTGGCGGTTGGTGGGTCTGTACCGTATGCCCGAGATACGTAAGTGTGGGTTCGATATCCACATCCTGGGGCAACTGTCGTGCGAGCGCCCAGACGTAGAACTCGATCTGTGCGTTGTGTCGGCGACGCATCCTATCATCCGGGGTCGTAAGTGCGACTTTGAGGTCGTCAACGTACCACGTTCCGTCAGCGGCCACAGAGACGATGTCGACGTGGTTCTGCGTCTCTATCGACAGCCCGCCGATGTCGACGAACGTGTCGACTGTCTCCTCGATGAACGTGGCCTCACTCTCCTTGAGTCTGGCCCATGTCGAAGTTGTGGCGAACTGCGGGCAGAGAGTGTCGCTCACGAACGTCTCGACCGCGTGCCGTTCGGCTGTTCCCACACTCCGGGTGTTGTCGGTGAGTGGTTCATGGAGAGCGTTCTGCAGTGGTCCTGCACAACGTCGGAGCGTCTCAGTCGCGACATCCTCTCTGATCGCAGTGGTCAACACGTCGTGTGCAATCGTTCCCAAGAGGTCCGGGCCGATGGCATCGAACGGCAGGTTGCAGGCTGTGTCTGGTTCTGCCCGTTCTGTATGCAGTGGTCGTCCCTGCAGATACGGAAGCCAGTACCGGTCAAACTCGGTCGCCAACGGGTTGAGGATACTGCCACTGATAAACCTCGGTGTCCGCCGTGTCTGGACCGGTGACGGCGGTACCGCTGCCCGTGGCACTGGTCGGGATGGTGGCGTCTTGGGTGGCGGATCGAACGGGACATTGTTGATATCGACTGTGAGTGTCGTCTGGCCGTCGGCTCGCTGTACGTGGAGTTCATGCCTCCCCCGTGACGGCGCACGCTCGAGTGTCAGGGCGTCGTGGAGGGTGCCGACCCAGTTGTTCCGTGGGGCCTGTGGTCCCGCCGCTCGTTCACGCGGCAGCGATACCACGAGATGATCACGTGCTCTGGTCATAGCGACATAGAGGAGCCGCCACCGGTCGGCTCTGTGAGCGGCACCGGCCGTCCGTAGTGACGGTGAGCCGGCGAGCTGGTCGCCAAACCACTGGTTCGCGCCCCATCGGAGCGGCGTCGACTCGCCTCGGTCTCCCGGCTCATTGTGGCCGACCTGTATCCTGTTTTCCGTCTCCGGTGGTGCCAGCGCAAGCAGTTCATCATGAGCGAGAAACGTCTGGCTGTGGGGGCCGAAGGCACCGACCGGCTTGCTCAGATCCGCTAGGCAGACGACGCTGGCTTCGTCGCCTTTCATGTTGTGGATGGTCCGGAAGACGACGTCGTAGTCACC
The DNA here is from genome assembly GCA_028275075.1 of Haloarcula sp. Lineage (GTDB taxonomy): Archaea > Halobacteriota > Halobacteria > Halobacteriales > Haloarculaceae > Haloarcula. Next base: position 3,746 of record JAQCNK010000041.1, read on the forward strand.
CGTGTTCAGTACTGGAACCGTTGGGCCGTGTTTCGGGTCACGACGATATTCGTTACAGATGGCTGCGAGGTCGTCGATGGTATAGCGGTCGGTTCCTTCCCACTCACCGACGTGGTCCAGTAGCGCGTCGATAATCGTGAGGCAGCGCTCGGCATCTCCGACGAGCCCCAGCGGGTCAGCCGCCAGCTCAAGCGTTGCAATGATCTCTTCCAGCACGAGCGTGCCGGGGTCACTCGCATGTCGGGCTTGTCTGGTTGCAAGCGTCCGAAGCCCGTCGATAAACGACTCGGCAGCGGGGGGAAACGCCGCCTCGTCTGTCATCGCCGGCAGCTGATAGTCGTTGTCTGCGACCACCTCCTTGGGAGAGTGGTTGATTGGACTTTCCTCCGGTGTGGTTCGAAGAAACGCACAGGCCTCGTCGTCAAACAGGTCCCGCGTCCGCTCCGGGTCGAACGGATCGACAAGCCAGTCGACGACTGCACAGACAAGTTCGACGAGTGGCGTCGCGAACAGCTGCTGGCTCGCGTTAGCGACAGTGAGGCCACGCTCCTGCAATCTCTGTTCGAGCGTATCCATGTTTGACCGGCGAGGAAACAGGACAGTAACTGCAGCAGACCCATCCTGCGCATCAAACTCGTCTGTCGTCAAGGCGCTGTGGAGATACGACGCGAGAGTGTCGGCTTCGCCCGTCTCGAACCAGTTCTCGCTCCCCGGGACGCCGTTGGCATGGTAGCTAGACACATGCACTGCGGGCGTCTGACTCGGCTCTCGGTCGGTGGTCACGAGCGGGTAGTCTTTCGCAAGTGACTCCACAGCACCCCGCTCACGGTCGGTAAACACGTCACGAAAAACCGTGTCGACGGCGGCAGTGATATCCGGCCGCATCCGGTACGTTTTGGCCGCCTGTTCTCGCTCGTGCACCCCCCAGTCTCGGTGAAAGTACCGACCCGTATCGAAGGCACGTGCGAATAGGGTCGGCCGAGCATTGCGCCACCCGTAGATACACTGGTTCGTATCGCCGGCAAGGAGCACACGAGCGTCGTTTGGCACCAGCACCGCGAGCGCGTCGTGTTGAACGACCGAAACGTCCTGTGCTTCGTCGATAACCAACGTCTGAAAATGCTTCGCGTGCCGCCGTCGAATCTGTTCACGGACCTGCTCGTCCGTCGTCTGCCCTACTTCGGGACGCTCGTCAGAATCGGTCTCAAAGAACGCTGCGATCCAGTAGGCCACATCGCAGTGGGCTATGACGCCGCGCTCTCGACAGGCACTGTCGTAGGCACGTTCGTAGGCCGTGACCAGCGCTGTGAACGCATCGACACACGCACCCCATTGCTCGTAGCACTCCTCGTCACGACGAACCGTCCTTGCAGGCGTGTCGGTCGGCTCGAACGCGTCCGCTGCGTCCGAACCGTAAAACTGCCTGATATCATTGCGAACGTCCGCGAGTGTCGAGGGTGTGCCCGCTGGATAGGCCTCCTCGACCGTGTCAGCCAGCCGGTCACGAAACCCCTCGGCCGTGAGCCGTTGGTCACGCTTTGCCTTCCGACCGTCGTCGAGAAGATCGTCGACCGTCGTTGCGTCCCCGTCGGCGTAGGCGGCTTCGAGTCGTTCAAACAACTCAGTGTACGCATCGTTCTCGCGCAACTGCTTGAGACAGTCCCGTCGGAGCGAGGCAAGCAATGCTTCGTTTCCTACGGTCGGCATCTCGTCGAATCCGAGTTCGGTCGCGATATCGGCAAACACTGATCGCAAAACACTGTCGATAGTCCCGATGTAGTCTGACTGTCGGAGCCCGCGTTGGATTCTGTTCGCTGTCGCGGCGTCGAGCGACCGGTCCGTCGCCGTACCGTCGTCGGCAAACGCATCGAGTGCCTCGTCCAGCCCGGGTTCGATAGTTGCGGCATCGTCACGCGCAAATGAAACGACAGCAAGGTGTTCCTCCGGACATGGTGTGTCCTCGCGGGCCGCGACACAGAGCGATTCGGCCGCAATCCGTTCTGCAGTCGTCGACTTCCCGAAGCCGGCCGTACACGCAAGCACGAACAGCCCGGTCTCATGCTCGAAAAAGGCCTCGCGGATTCGTGCTTGTGCACCCTCCAACTGTGGCACGTCAGTCACAAGCGACACCACCACAGATTCCGGTCGCTGTTGCCAGCGCCGATGCCCGTCGTAGCGTCACTGGTGTTCACCCGTGGTGGAGCCACCTGTAGTCGTCGCGCCGGGCAGCGGTGCCGGCACATCATCGGAGTCGCTGCAGAGACGGCGCAGTATCTCGTCGTTCACCGCTGTTGGCTGCAATGTGTCGAGCAGCGGTGATCGCTGGTAGCTCATGCCTTGGACATCTTCGCGGAACCGAGTCACGACAAGGTGATCGGA
>JAQCNK010000050.1 GCA_028275075.1 Haloarcula sp.
ACATCCGACTCCGGAATCGGGACAACCTGACGGACCTCGTCGACGACCCATCCGATGGCGCCCTGGTCCTCGAACTGCTCGGGATCGAAGACGATGATGAGGTTCTGCTGGCCTTCGCTCTCGATGTCCATCATCGCCTTCGGTTCGAGGATCGTCGTTATCTGGCCGCGAAGATCGACGACGCCGTCGACGAAATCCGGCGTGTTGGGCACGCGGGTCACCGAACTGCGCTTGACGATCTCCTCGACGTACTCAATGTCCAGACAGTAGTATTCGTCCCCCAGTGAGAACTCCAGGACGCGGACGACTTCTTCGGACGACGTGGACTGGCCCTTCATCGCAGCCCGGGCTCCGCCCTCAGTGGACTCGACAGATGAGGTGGCCATCGCCTCCTCCAGAAGCTGTTGGTCCGGGAGTTCAACGCCTTCGATGTCCCCCGGGACCGTCTCTGCCCCCGTGGCGCCCGACGGAACCGACGGCATATCATCCGCCGAACCACCTGTTGCGTTGTCGGCGCTTGCGGCAGCGTCATCAGCGGGGTCCGCGTCGGTACCCATAACGCTTGATGCGGACTGAGCAGCTCGTTGGGCGGCCGACTGGGCCTCGCTCGTCGTCTCCACTGACGAGCTACCGCCCGCCTGTGACTCGGCTGCTTCCGCGGCCTGCGAAGCCGCCATCGCTGTCTCAGAAGGGGTGTCGAACTCCGACTCTGTCGATGATTCCGTCTCGTCGGTAGTCATCGACGAGACATCGGTTTCGTCTGTCGACCCCGTCGCGCCTGCCTCTGTCGACTCGCCAGCGTTGCCGGACGATGACGACTTGTCGCTTTTCTCCGCCGTGGTATCTGCGTCATCTGACTGGGTATCGGTACCTCTACTGCCTTCGCGCATATTGCGGATGCGCTCTGCTCGGTCCATGCGGTCGTCGCTCATGCTGTTACCTTGTTGTAGCCGAACTTCTCGTCGAACTCTGCCGCGATATCGTTGAACACGTCGGCCATGTCACACTGTTCCTCGGTCCCAAAGATCGACTTCCCCTCGGAGTAGGCCCGCTGCAGTGCCACGCGTTTTCGGACCTGCCAGATCGGACTGTTCGGGAACGCAGCCCCGAACCACTCTAGCATCATCTCGGCCTCTGAGGTCGTCTCGATACGGTTGGCGACGACGCCCAGCATCTCTACCTGGATACCGGTCTGCTGTTCCAGCGCGACCATCTGGTCCATCAGCAGTTCGATTGCTCGCTCAGAGGTGGCCTCCGCAAGCGCCGGCACAAGGACGTGCTGGGCCGCGAACACACCTGTGTCGGTCAGGTTGCCGTAAAAGGGCGGGGAGTCGATAATGATGTAGTCGTACCCCGACACCGTATCCAGCGCCCGATCCAACGTGTCGAGTGCGTGGCTCCCGGTGACCATCTCCGGTGAGACGTTGATCGCGAACTGTGAAAGGATTGCCGGGTCGATATCAAGCCCACGGGTGTTGATGCGGGCAATAAGATCGGCGATGGTCAGTTCGTGTTCCGCCTGCAACATGTCGATGTTGGACGGCACGACATCCATCTCTTCGTGTTCAACCACGATGTCCGAGAGCACCTCGGGGTTACCTGTGAGCGCGTCAAACAGCGATGGGGGCTGGGCATCATACGCGTCGGCGATCCCCAACCCTTCAGTCGCGTTCCCCTGTGGATCCAGGTCCACGAAGAGGACGTTCCGGCCCCTATCGCTCAACGCCCCGGCCACGTTGATAGCTACAGTCGTCTTGCCGGTTCCGCCCTTCGCGTTGGTCACGCAGATACGGGCAGATCCGGTCGTTGAACCCCGGCTCATCGTGGAACTATCACAAACTCAGAGGGCGGTCGGTATAAAAATATGCCCCCGATTATCAACTGCGTAACTGACTCAACACAGTCGATTCTCCCGCTAGCGCCCTTGAAACACCGTCAGACGGTAGTCAGACTGACTGCAAGATTTAAGTTTGCGTGGTTGAAATACATAGGACATGACTATTAATCCACGCGATTATGACTTAGACGAGTTGCGGAAGATGGCTCGCCAGCGCGGCGACCGCAACGGCGGGCTGGCCGACGACGAGGACATTCCGGACCCCGCGAACCTGGAGATGGGTCTGGAAGATGCCGACGAGGAGGGTATGGCCGGAAGCTCGTTTCGCTCGGGGCTGTATCGCGAGTTGCTCCCGTTCCTCTCAGGCGAGAGCCACGAGAAGCCCTATCTGGGCGCGTTGCCGGAGACGTACGCTGCCGAGTTCGTCGTCTTCGAGTGGTTGGAGTTCCTGCTGATGCACTCGGGATACAAAGGCGCCGACGAAGCCCTGGCGTACTACGAGTCGATCGATTGGATCACTGAGGCGGTCCAAGCGGACCTCTCGGATTACCTGCTTGGCATCGACGAAACGGCCACAAACGATGGGAACAATCTCAGTGTGGACGACCATATGTTGAGTCTGGTGTACATCGCGAAACTCACGTCGATGGAGTGATGCTTTCGCGGTCAGATCAGTATTGTCTCTGATTCTTGATGTGAGGTTATATACCGGGGCGGTGAGAACTGGGTATCGTATATGAGTGACGACGATGCGGCGGAGGCCACAACAGAGGAGTCAACATCCGACTCCGACGACACAAGTAACAGCGAGGGGGCAGTTCCGGTCGGCGTGAAACTCGGCAGCACCCGGACTGTCATCGGCATGCCCGACCAAGAAGGCACCGGGAACGAAATAATCAAGACGCTGACCTGTATGGCGACCTACGAGGACGCCCTGACCGGGGAGGAAAAGGTGCTCTACGGGGAGGAAGCCGCCCGCGAGTACCCCGAACGCGTCGAGTATATGCTCCGTTCCGGGCTCCCCGAGGACAAAGACCGAGCGGAGATGACCAAGACGTTTTTCGAAGCGCTCATCGACGAGAACAATATCCCCACTGACAGCGGTGTCGTCTATGCGATTCCGACCATCGACAACCCCGCCGGACTGGAGAATCTGAAATCCGTTATCGAGGATTCGGGCATCGGGCTCGAACTCATGGAGAGCTATCCGGAGTCGCTGTGTGGCTCTATCCCCGCCTTCGGCGACGACCTCGAAGCCATCGACGAGATATTCGTCTCGGTCAACATGGGATCGACGAACCTCGAAGCCTCCGCGTACCGCCGTGGCGAGCAGCTCGCGCCGTTTACCACTGGTGCAGTCACCGGCAACGAAGTCGACCGCATGATAGCCAACTACGTCGAGGAGGAGACACAGGGCCGGGTTAACATAGACACGCAGACCGCCCGCGAATACAAGGAAGAGCATGCGGATTTCCTCGACTTCGAGCCCTTCACTGATATCATCCAGCAGCCAGGGGGCGGCACCCACGAGTTCACTATCGAGCGGTCGGTGATGGACGCCGTAAACGAGTATCTCGACGACGCCGTCGACGAACTCGCCAACACCTTCCTCCCGGAACTGGCCAACGACTACATGAAAGTGTACCAACTGGCGCTCGACCGACCAATCGTCATCACCGGCGGGATGGCCTGCATTCCGGGCATCCTCGACGAATTCGAGCAACGCCTCAGCGAAGAACTGAACCGCGATATCGAAGCGACGGCGGCCTCTCAGCCGGACGTGGCACCCACCATCGGCGCCCAGCGCATCGCCGCCAGACTCGTTGATACCAACTAGGGTTGCACGCGGTCGAACCAGTCGACGGTACTGACCCCGTCGCTTCGGCCGTCTCGGTCACCGTCGCCACGCGCCAGTGTCGATAGGGAATAGACGGGTCGACAGAACGATTGATAGCATTCGGCTTGCCAGACCCCTATCAGGGCTTCTGTCGACCCGTATACGCGAGACGGTCACTCCCCGTCGAGCTCTCTATTACCGAGCCACTGTCTCTTGTGCCCGCCATACTGCTCGCAACTTGCCTCTGATAGCCCCGACTGCCGGCTGTCACATCACGGAAGAAATGCCATCCCGGGGTGACAACTATCTGTGCCAAATTACAGTATGAACGCCAGTACCGACCCCGGAGTGACGACGGACAGCCAATGACTGCCCGTCCTGCTATCGTGTCAGGTATGCATTGAGTCGTAAATCGCTACGAACCTGTGCTACAGCGTCGTACTCGTACCGCTGTAGCCGCAGTCGTCACACGCAGCGGTCTCCCGCTCGCCGAGCGTATACACCGCGATGTGGCCACCACACCGCGGGCAGTTCTCGCCCCCGGCTGGCACCCGTGCGTCGGTCAGCACCCGGTCAAACGACGGCGTGGTATTGCTGCTCGCAATGACTTGTGCGTGGACCGCCGAGACGGACGCCTCGACTGCGACACCCCAGATGAGGTCGGCGTCATCGGGCACGACCGCCTGGATACTATCGACGGCCTCAACGGCCGACGCGAGTGTGAGGTCCGGCCCCCCAACGAGGTTGACGAGGATGGCCGCGAGGTCGTCGACATCGGAGTAGGGCGCCGAAAGCGCCGCCTCGACGGCCTGCACAGCGTCCGTGGCCACGTCCCCACTGTCGGTGGCGGTGCCGGTCGTTACCGCGGCGGCCTCGCCGCTGTCGAGCACTGTCCGAACGTCGGCCGGGTCGAGATTAATCACGCCGGGACGAGCGACGAGTTCATGGAGTGTGGTGACCACCGACCGGATACCTCGACGGTGGTATCCCGGCGGGATAACGACCGTCGCGTCGACTGCCGAGCGGAGGCGCTCGATTTCGCGCGCCGTCACGGGGTCGAGTCGCTCCGCGGTCGCGGGCGCAGCGACGATGGCGATGGTGAGCCCCTCTCGCTCGGTTAATCTATCGAGCCACTCTCTGGGCGGCACTGCCCCGTTCTCGAAATCGGTCGCGAATAGGGTGATAGCGGAGCGTTTATCTAGCGACGCAGGTGGCTCAGAGAGCGCCTTGATTCCGGGAGCCAGTCCGAGCGACTCAACCGCCGTCGCGACGCCAGCGTGGCCGATGACGACCGAGTGATGCTGGTCCAGCCCGGCAGCAAGTTCTCCCGTCATATCAGGCTGTAGTGT
>JAQCNK010000021.1 GCA_028275075.1 Haloarcula sp.
AACTCCTCTGCCCGCTCCGGCGTCCGGGCCTCGGCGTAGACACGTACGACCGGTTCCGTACCGGAGGGGCGGGCCAGCACCCAGCCGTCGCCGTAGTCCAGCCGCCACCCATCGGTCGTGTCGACATCGGCGGCGGTGTCGGTGGCGTAGCTCTCGATGCCTGCGAGCATCGCTTCGCGGTCGCCCTCGTCGTCGACGTGGAGGTTCTGACGGACGTTGTAGTAGTCGTCATACGGTGCCACCAGTTCGCTGGCAGGCTCGTCGGCCAGTAGCTCACACAGTCGCGCAGCGGTGTAGCCGCCGTCGCGGGCGATGCGGTAGTCCGGAAAAAGGATGCCACCGTTGCCTTCGCCAGCGATGGCGACGTGGGTCCCCTCAGCCTGTCGCTCCTTGATTCGGCTGACGATGTACGTCGACCCGATGGGCGTCAGCGAGAGGGTCGCACCGGCCGCCTCGACCACGTCGACGAGACGCTGAGATGCGTTGATCGCGCTGACGACACCGTCGTCTTCCTGTAGCTCGGCGGCGGCCAGCGCCGCGAACGTCGCGCTGCCGTCGATATGTTCGCCGCGCTCGTCGACAAACATCGCTCTGTCCCCATCGCCGTCGTGGGCGATGCCGAGGTCGGCGTCGGTCGCCCTGACGTAGCTCCGCAGGTCGCCGAGTGTCGCCGCGACCGGCTCGGGATTGCGCCCGGGAAAGTGGCCGTCGGGCTGTGCATTGATCGTGTGGACCGTACAGCCAAGCTCACGGAAGAGGTCCGGGCTGACCAGCGCCCCCGCGCCGTGGCCGGGGTCGACGACGACGGTGAGGTCGGCATCGGCGATGCGCTCGCGGTCGACCGACTGCAAGACACCGGTCTTGTATGAGCGGCGAGCGCGCTCGACACGCCGGTCGGTCCCCATCCCGTCCCACGTCGCGTGGCTCGGCTCGGCGGCCAGTTCGCGCTCGACTTCGTCCAGCGTCGCTCGGCTCAGCTCGACCCCGTCGTCGCCGATGAGTTTGATGCCGTTGTACGCTGGCGGGTTGTGACTCGCCGTCACCATCAGCCCCGGGACGCGCTCGGTCTCGCAGTAGGCCTGCAGTCCCGGTGTCGGGACGACGCCGAGTCTGTCGACATCCAAGCCAAGCCCGGTAAAACCGCTCGTGACGGCGTTCTCGTAGGTCCGTCCGGTTGTTCGGGTGTCCCGAGCGACGGCGACCCGGTCTGTCTCCGTGGTCCACACGCTTCCTGCGGCCTGTGCGACCTGCATGGCGTCCGCTGGTGTCAGCTCCTCACCTGCGACGCCCCGGACGCCGCTCGACCCGAACACGTGCATTCACCGAAAGCTGTGTCGCCGACCGGCTTATGAATGTCGACACCTGCAGCCGGTGTCGCTCGGTCGACACGCACCGATTCCAAAGCCATTAGCCACCCGCCGTCTCAGATGGCGTATGGCCAATCAGGAGCTCATCGAGGCATTGCGGAACGCTGATGCGGTCAGATACGGAGAGTTCGAGCTCTCCCACGGCGGTATATCGAACTACTACGTCGACAAGTACATCTTCGAGACCAACCCCCGCTGTCTGGAGTTGATCGCTGGGGCCTTCGCCGAGCGGCTCGGTGACGACAAACTCGCCGGCGTCGCCTTGGGCGGTGTACCGCTGGTCGCTGTCACCAGCGTCGAGACGGGACTCCCCTATGTCATCGCCCGCAAGCAACAGAAAGAGTACGGCACTGCGAAGCTCATCGAGGGCGACCTCATCGAGGGCGAGGAGGTCGTGGTCATCGAGGATATCGCGACCACGGGCCAAAGCGCTGTCGACGCCGCTGAGGCGCTTCGGGATGCCGGTGCGGTCGTCAACCGCGTGCTCGTCGTTGTTGACCGCGAGGAGGGTGGCAGCGCGAATCTCGCCGACCACGACCTCGAACTCCAGTCGCTCGTGACGGCGTCGGAGTTGTTGGCAGATGCACCCGACGATATAGACGTTTAGACGCTCCCAGCACACACCACCGACGCGCTTTTTCCGGTCCGCCGTGTAGATGGTTTCGTAATGGCGACTCTCGAACTCTATGAGCTGGAGGGCTGTCCGTACTGCGCGAAGGTAACAACGAAGCTCGACGAACTGGGACTGGAGTACGAGTCACACTCGGTCCCTCGCTCGCACAGCGAACGCACCGAGGTCGAACAGATCTCCGGACAGACCGGCGTCCCGGTGCTTGTCGACCCTGACCACGACGTTGACGGGATGCCCGAGTCCGACGATATCGTGGCGTATCTCGAAGAGACCTACGGCGGATAACACAGATCATACGGTTGTCACGGACGCGCCGCTGACCGTGGCTGGCGCTCGCAAACCCGTATAAACTGGCCTGAACTCGCCAGCGGCGGTCCGATCAGGCGGCGTCTTCCTGAGGTTCGTTCCCGCGCTCCATGATGAGATCTCGGAGGTCGTCAGCGTCCTCGATATCCTCCATTTCGGCTTTCTCGATGAGCGCCGTCCCGTCGACGGATTCGCGACTCAGTTCGTCGACGACGTACACCGAGCGGGTACGGGTGACCTGCCCGACCGAGGACATGATGCGTGCGCGTTTCTCGGCGGCCTCGGTGAACGCCGAATGGCCAGTCAGCACCTGTTCGCTCCGACAGGCGTTCTCGTTGACTGTCTTGAACGGCGCTCGGTTGGTCGGGTGGACCTCGAAGCCGATTCGCGTAAAGACTGTCGCGATGGGTTCATCTTCCGGTGCTACATCGGGGTCTTCCGGCGTCGGCTCCTCGTCGCGTATCTCCTCGGCGCCGTCGAGCACGCTGACCGGAGAGGTCAACGGCGCGTCAAAGAGCTCCTCCAGCTCGGCGGCTACCTCGACGGAGGCATCCATTCCGTCTTCGTACTTCGAGACCGTTCGGCGGGAGACGCCCAGCTCTTTGGCGAGTTTGCCCAGCGACCACTCTTTGGCCTCGCGGACATCTTCCAGAACCTTCGAATCGATGTTGACGTACAGTCCGCCCGGGGCGGCGTAGATGAGCGGTGGGACCTCCTCGACGAACAGGTCCATCGCCGTATCGGGCGAGAGGACGGGGACGCCGTTGCGGAAGTAAACGACGCCGGGCTTTAGTTCCTCGTCGCGCGTTCGCAGGCCGACGACGATCGGCGTCGCGTTCAGATACGTCCCCAGCCGACGCATCTCCGCACCGGTTTGTGCGTCGAACGCGTCTATGTTGCCCAGAATCTTCAGGAGCAACACGTCTTCTCCCCGTCTGGCCGCGATGTCGAAGCTCTTCGGTCGAATCGCACACCGGTCGCTCACGAGGAAGCCTGCGTCCTCCAACATAGCGGTTAGGTTGCCTACCAGTGCCGACCGTGACATCGTTTCTCTATTCGGGTTAACCCTTTCACTCCATATATACGTTGTGCCGTCCCTGCTGCCGCCGTCGACACGGTCAACGGACCCGCCCCTCGCTACCGACAGTATGAGCCTTCGGCGACGAAACCGCTATGCCGGTGAATCCAGTAGACGGTTTCAGTGACCGTCGTCGGACTGGATGATACCGATTCCCGGGAGATGGGGATGTGTACGACCTACGCCGCCGCTGAACTGGCCACGAAGATACGCGACAGCGGGGGACGCGTCGAGCGCCTGCTTCTCGTCCGTCTGAACCCGGCCGTCGAGCACAAGACACGCGGGAACGCGGCGCTTGCGGTCCACACGGACCTTGCGGCCGACCGGACGACGGCGCTGGTCCGGGAGACGCTCGATCTGGCAGCGACCGACGACCCGAAGACGAACCCCGGCGCTGTGGTGGCCGACTGCGAACCAGACTGTGTTCCGCCGCAGGTCGCCGAGTTCGCACTCGATGCGGTTCGGGAGATTCAGGACCGGACGACGGCGACGCTGCTCGCTGACACCGCCGGCTTCGCCCGGCTACAGCGGGGCAACGGCCGTGGCTGTATCGGTGCGCTGGCCGCTGTCGGTGCGTGGGCTGCCATCGACGACTGGACGTACGAGCAGATCGCCTACCGGGAGCCAGAGCGGTGGGGCGGCGACCGCGATGTCGACGCCGAGAGTGTCCGTCGAGCGGCGGAGAACTACTATCCGGCGGTGTGGGACACCGTCGACAACGCCTCGGGCTACCCGGTCTGCGTGCCCAGAACACCGTGTCCCATCCTCTACGGAATCCGGGGCGACGACCCCGAGGACTGCCGCGCGGTCGCCGACGCCATCGAGAGCGAGCCGGTCGACCGGCGTGCCACGTTCGTGACAAACCAGGGGACCGACGTCCACCTGCGGGACGGGACCGTTGGCTCGCTGGCCGACGACAGCGCCTACCGCGTCGACGGCACTGTCATCGCAACGCCCGAGACCCGCGAGGGCGGCCACGTGTTCGTCACGCTCGCCGACGGGGACGCCCGCCTCGACTGTGTCGCGTTCGAACCGACAAAGCGGTTCCGCGACCGCGTTCGCGCGCTTCGAGTGGGCGATGAACTCACGGTCTGTGGCGAAGTCACCGATGGGACGCTCAAACTGGAGAAGTTCGCCGTCCGGTCGCTCGTTCGGACCGAACCGGCCACGCCGACCTGTCCCGATTGTGGACGGACGATGTCCTCAGCCGGTCGCGATCAGGGGTACCGCTGTCGGGACTGCTCGACCAGCGCCGACGGGAAAGTCGAGCGCCCGATCGAGCGTCCCATCGAACTGGGGTGGTACGAGGTCCCGCCGGTCGCGCGGCGACACATCGCTAAACCGCTGGTTCGGGGCGGATTCGATGGGGCGATGCATCCGGAACGGTAACACGATACGCGGTCGGCAGCAGTCGCCTATATCAGACAAAGCAGTAGGCGTATACGGGTCGACAGAACGATTGATAGAATTCCTCCGCCAGACCCCGGCGAATATCTATCAGTGTCGACCCGTATACGCTGAGAAAAGCAACCCCGCCGTAGCGACCCAGTGGGTCTCGGCCGATGCTGAAACGTCTGTTCGGACAGTGTTGTGGGCTAGTACGTGTCGATGTTCGTTCCGACCGAACAGACGTACTCACCGGTGGCGACCTGCGGGAGCCGCCGCGACCGCCAGAAGATACCGGTCGAGTCGGCGGTTAGCTCGGCTTTCGTCTCGCCGAAGACATCGGTCACCTCGAACAGCGTGTCGCCGCGGCTCACGCGGTCGCCCAGGTTCGGGTGGAAGTCAACCAGACCGCCAACCGGTGAGCCGTACTGTTCGAACCCGGTGGCGCGGGTCTGGGGTGACGGCGTGCCCGTGCCAGTGAGGAAGTCGTAGTACCGGAGCACGTTGAAGAGGCCGTCGACGCCAGCCTGTATCGACTGTTCGTCCCAGCCGACACAGCCGCCGAGTTCGGGATCGATGGTCGGGACGCCCTCGTCGGGGGCGGCGCGTGCCAGTTGGCCGTCGGGGCCTTTCTGATCTAAGATGTAGCCACAGTCAAACACCTTCGCGAGTTCGAGGCACTCTTCGTGGAGACGGTGGCGAGAGCCACACCGAACCCGGACTTCTTCTATCATCCGCGAGGTCGACCCTTGATGAAGGTCGACAACGAGGTCGGCGCTGACGGCAGCGTCGTGTGTCGCCGCGGCGATGCGTTCGCTGGAGGTGCCCGAGCCGTCACCGGGATAGGCCCGGTTCATCTTCGTGTCGTCGATTGGGTTTCGGTGTTCGGCAATCTGAAAGGCGTGGTAGTTGACGATGCCACAGATGAGGATCGTCCCGGCGAGGTCGTTCGGGTCCAGTTGGGGAACGACGCGCTGAATCACGCCCACACCGTTGAGCTCGTCCCCGTCGCTCGCGGCCTGCACGTAGAGCATCTTCCCGTCTCGTGCCCCGTTGACGACGGCGACGGGCAGCCCAATCGGGCTGCCGTCGCGGCTCTCGCCGACCTCCAAACGCCCGGTGTCTATCTCACCGGGAGCGGCACTCGCCGTACCGAAAGTTACCATTACGCCTCCATTCGAGTTGTTCGACTTTACTGGTTCGGATTTTCGGTAGCGAAACCGCAGTGTGGCCCACGACAACACCGATGGGGTCTTTTCATACCCGCGCCTACCGACGAGTGTGTCTGGGTCCGACTCGGAGCGTGGCACCGCGGCCATGGTCGCCGCGCTGAACGTTCGGCGAAACGCGACGTACGGCTTCAGCCTCGCCACCGTCGTGACGGCGGGGCTGGTCGCTCTGTTCGTCCTCCCAGGAACCGACCGCCCGACCTACCTCTACGGCGCGCTCGCGTTCGTTCTGCTCGTCTCGCTGGGCGGCCTGCTGACGGCAGCTTTCACCGTCATTTCGGCGGTCAGGCTTGCTCGCTCGTCCCAGTGAGTGTGTCAAGGCGCTCGGCCCCGGTTCGGGTCCCTTTCGCCAGCAACACATCGCCGGCCCGAAGCGGCGTCCCCGATCCAGGGGAAACGACCCAGTCGCCGCCCTCGCGGCCGGTACGGTCACTCTCCCCGGCGGCCCGCCGGATGGCGATAATACGCATCCCCGTCTCGGTCTTGACGGCGGCGTCGCCGATGGTCTGGCCCGACAGGTCGCTGTTGCCGCCCACCGTCGCTCGGAGGATTATTTCATCGGACTCCTGGACCGCCTCGGCGACCACAGGGTGCGTCGAGAGACCCCGAAGGACGCCCTCGCTGATTTCGAGGGCCGCATCGGAGATGACCTCGGTCGAGCGGGCCAGATGGACCAACCCGCGAAGGGAGACGGGGTCGTTCATCTCGGCGGCCGCCCGCAGGGTCCATGCCTCGAACCGCGATTGCAGCGCGTCGACTTCAGCTTCGAGTTCGACCACCTCCTCGGCGACGGCCTCGCTGTCGAAGAGGACGGCGCCGTAGGCCAGATCAACGGCGAGTTCGCCCATATCTTTCATCAGGACGATAGAGTCGACGGCGCGTTCGAGGTCCTGTGTGTCGCCGTCCGGCGATTCAGGCGGGACGTACCGCTGCCCGGTGGCGTCTGTATACACCTCGCTGACGCCGTCCTCGGGCCCTCGAAGCAGGACCACGTCGTCGGCCCGCAGCTGCGTGTCCTCTCTCGGGTTGAGTAGCCAGTTCCCCTGCCGACGGATTGCCAGCGCCCGCACGCCGGTCTCTGTCTCGAGATTCAGTGCGCCCAGGCTCTGGCCGGCCAGCGGGGAGTCGGCGGCGACGGTCGCCCGCACGAGTGTCTCGACAGCCTCGGGTAGCGCCGCCCGCATCGTGTCCGGCAGCCCGATATCTTCGAGGACGACTTTGGCGATATCTCCGGC
>JAQCNK010000100.1 GCA_028275075.1 Haloarcula sp.
TCGTCGGCGATGTTCAGCCAGTACGTGTCCAGCAACGGTTCGTCCATACTGATGACCGAACAGACCGTCCCCTGGAAGTCGATCTCGCAGGGATACCCTGTGAGCTCTTCGAGCACGTTCGGCATCGCGGCGACGACGACGCTGTCGACATCATGATGTTCGGTGATCTGGTCGCCATCCACGCCTTCGGACTCCGTCGTGAGTCCGGTCACCGCGCTATCTTCGGTTTTCACGTCTGTCGCGCGGGTACCGGTTGTGATGTTCTCGCGGCCGACAGCGTCCACGAGGGCATCCAGCAGACGGCCGAAGCCGCCGTCGAGATAGCCGAGCACCTCACCCTTGAGGATATCCCGCTCGCCGCGGAACTTGATGCGGCCCAGCAGCCAGGCGGCGCTCACGTCTGCCTTTCGGGAGCCGAACTTTGCATCGAGCAGTGGTTCGAAAAACGTCTCGTAGACGTTCTGGGTGGTGTGTTCGCGGACAAATTGCTCGACAGGAACGTCCTCGAAATCAGCGAGTGACTCGTAGGTGTCGAAAGACGGGATCCCGCCGCGGACATCGATATCCAGCGTCAACATCCCTAACCGGAACGTATCGTAGAAGCCCAAGTGTGGAAAGGAAAGTATCTCCCAGGGCTTGTCCATCGGGTGGACGACGCCGTCGACGTAGTAGGCGTTCTCGCCGATACGCCACTCGACGTCCGTCCCCAGACCCAGTTCCTCGGCGAGCTCGACGATGGTCTCCTCTGATTTCGAGAGGTGATGGTAGAACTTCTCGATTGGGTCACCGGCTGTTTCGTACACCGCGGCCAGTCCCCCCATATCCTCACTTGCTTCGAAGACTTGGACGGCGTGTCCACGCTGTTGGAGCCGATACGCCGCTGCGAGACCTGCAATACCGCCGCCGACGACACCGATCATACCTCCCGGTTCCAGTTGTCGTGGCAATTACTTTGCGCTTCCGTGCCCAGACTCTGTGACGCCTATCTCGCCCGCTTCGGTGTCTGCCGCCTCGTCGGCCCGCTGGAACTCCAGGATGGCGACCGCGCCGTGGGGGTCGTTGTCCTCATACCACACTTTTCCGCCGTAGAGGTCCATCATCACAGAGACGAAGTAGAGCCCGAATCCGCCGGCGGTCTGGTTGTTGGATATCGACCGCTCGAACATCGTCGTCTTTAGCTCGTCGCTAATTCCCGGCCCGTTATCGGCGATACGCACCTGTATCCAATCACCGGCATATTGCGTGTCGATCTCCACGCGGGGCTGGTCGCTGGTGTTGTGTACCACTGCGTTCTCGATGACACTACTCATGACCTCTTCGGCGATGTGGTTGGCCAGTATCTGCTCGTCGTCGAGTTCCAGCTTGACTCTTACGTCGGTATCCCCGTCGACCACACTTTCGACGGCACCTTTCACTGCGGCCGACAGGGAGATGGCGTCCAACCGTTCGCTCTCGCTCGCAGTCACCGTCTCGTTTATCTCCTTGATACTGTCGCTCATCTCGTTGAGGCGCTGGCACCATTCGGTGATACTGTCGATGTGGTGCTCCTCGCTCTCATCGACACTGTCTCGTAAGTGATCCGCGCGCCCCCGAACGACCAGCATC
Organism: Haloarcula sp.; assembly: GCA_028275075.1. Classification (GTDB taxonomy): domain Archaea; phylum Halobacteriota; class Halobacteria; order Halobacteriales; family Haloarculaceae; genus Haloarcula. The sequence continues at coordinate 1,606 of JAQCNK010000100.1, forward strand.
GCGTTCCGCAGCGAATGTCTGAGAATACCGTTGAAGAACTCTATCTGTTCGTTACGCCGCTGTATCGAGAGGCGACTCCCCCGGAGCTCGCGCTGTCGCTGGAGCTGTTCGAGGGCGACCTGTGTCGTCTGGGCGAGTATCTTTGCGTATTGCTGGTCTTCGGTAGCGTAGCTGTTGTCGGCCGAGGCGATGGCCAACACGCCGTGGTCACCCATCGGAACCATCAACGCCATTTCCATCGGGTCACCACAGCCGTCACACTCGTCGATGCGCTGCTCACCGCTCTCGTAGGTCCGCCACAGCCCGTGTTCCGGGTCGGCCTCTGGATCGATAGTCAGCCCCGCCATTGGCTCCTCGACGATATCGCTGACTCCAGCGGGTTCGAGCGTCTCGTCGTCCCCAGCAAGGAAGACGGCGGCGGCGTTCTGGTCGAGCACTCGGGTCGCAAATCCGACGGCCAGTTCGGCAACAGTCTCAGGCTGGTCGGCCTCGATGAACTGGCGTGTGGCGGCCTGCAGTGCCTCCAGTCGCTCCTGCCGTCGATGCTGGCCCGTAACCTCCCGCAGAACGACCAGTCGGACCCGTTCGTTGCCGCGCTGGTCCGTGATTGCACTGGTCTGGGGATCGTAGTACGACAGCGGGTCGCCCATTGCGAACACTTCCTCGTGCTCGATGTCGGTGAGCAGCCCTTCGCTGACCGTATCGATGTGGCGGCTGCCCAGGTCATCGGTTCCCAGGAGCGACACTGCGGCCGCGTTGAAGTCGATGATCCGGTCTTTGGTGTCCAGCGCGAGTACGGGATCGGGTAGCTCATCGACGAGCAGGTCACCGGCCAGCGGCGTGACAGAGACGAAGTCATAGTTCAACAGGGCGACTCCAACGAGGACGCCGTTGAGCGCGAACGTCAATGGCGTGATATCGATGCCTGGATGCGGGGTCGCCCCGAGAACGAACAGGCCGTGCACACCGGCAGTGAGCAGGCCGGCAGTGAGAATAGCGAACGTCTGCTTGCGGTAGAGGTTCCGAGACCGGAGCAGAAACTCACCGAACAGGACATACCCTGCCGCGATGAGCGTGGCGTGGAGTCCCGTCTGGAGCTGGTACACTAAGCCGGTATCACCGACGAACAGCGTCAGTCCGGCCTCGGAGAGTTGGACGACGTTCACGCCGATCAGCCCGTGTAGCGGATCCGTCAACGCCAGCAGGCTGTACACCGTCGACACCAGCAACAGACCGGCTATCCGGCTCGGTGACAGAAACGCTTCCCATCCGGTGTATGAGAGCGCGAAGATAACCCAGAGGCCGACGATCAGGCCGGATATGAGCCGCGTCAACACGAAGACGCCAGCTGCGACTGCCTGCACTTCGGTAGTGAGCCAGACGATATTCAGCAGGCACCAGCCCACGGCGGCGACCATCAGCCATGCGAACGGCCCCGCACCCGGAACAGACCGATCCCGCCACGCCCCCACAGCCAGCACTCCGCTGACGAGTGCACCCGCTATGCTTCCGACAATCACTACCCAGACTACGTCAACCACCATCGGCTTGACCTAATAAGAGTCCTCCCCGGTATTATATTCGTTTGGTCCGTGTTCTCAATCGTGAGGTCGCTTCCGCCGACCCGCTACCTTTTTTACCACACTGCAAAAATTCGAGGGCATGCTAACTGTCCGGGCCCCGGCCACCAGTGCGAACCTTGGCAGCGGCTTCGACGTCTTCGGCGTAGCGCTGGAGCGCCCGGCCGATGTCGTCCGCGTCTCGAAGGCCGACCGGACGACAATCGAGGTTACCGGCGCTGGTAGCCAGTTCATTCCCGAGGACCCCGAGAAGAACACTGTCGGCGCCGTCGCCGAGGCGTTGGAGGCGCCCGCGCATATCCAGATAGACAAAGGTGTGCGCCCAGCGTCGGGATTGGGGTCGTCCGCGGCCAGCGCCGCGGCCGCCGCGGTCGCCCTCAACGCCCTGTACGACCGCGGCTACACCCGCGAAGAACTGGTCCCGGTCGCCGCAAAGGGTGAGGCCGTCGTCTCCGGTGACGCACACGATGACAACGTCGCGCCATCTATTCTGGGCGGGTTTACTATCGCAACCGACTCCGGCGTCAGGCAGGTCGATGCTTCTATTCCGCTTGTTGCCTGCCTCCCAGACATCGTCGTCTCCACGCGGGACGCCAGACGTGTCGTCCCCGATCACGCCCGTGTCGAGCAGCTAGTTGAGACGGTCGGAAACGCCGCCTCGCTCACCACGGGGATGCACCGCGACGATCCCGGCCTCGTCGGGGAAGGGATGCATGACACCGTTGTGACGCCGGCGCGGGCGAAACTCATTGACGGCTACGAAGCAGTTCGAGAGGCGGCTCTGGAGGCGGGGGCAACTGGCGTGACGATCTCCGGCGCCGGACCGGCAGTCATTGCCGCCTGCTACGAGGACTCCCAACGGGCCATCGCGAGCGCGATGTTAGACACCTTCGGCGACCACGATATCGAGGCACGGGCGTACCAGAGTCGTATCGGGCCCGGAGCCCAGATCTTCTGATGGTTGACTCTGCCCGACCAATGGCGGCGGGCGAGGACGCCATCTGCGGATTCAGCCGGCCTCAGAAGACATGAACAAAACAACACTTACCCATAGACTATATATCCGGAAAATCCTTTTGTCCCAGTAACTGATGTTCCTTTTAGACAGCGGGAACAGGCTCTCGTTGGTTGGCGACTCGCTAGCTCCGTGGTTCGATATCGAACCGGAAGATTTGGAAGGCACAGAGATCACTAGCTTGGTGGCAGACGATGATATCCTTCGTCTCCGCTCGGCACTGACGGATGCTCGACAGGGGTCGGGACAAGAGCGGCAGAAATTCACGTGTAATCTGTCTGTGGACGGGGAGAACCCGACTGTCGAAATTGAACTGTCCCACGTCTCTCATCGATCGGACTGCGGCGATATACTCGGGGCCGTGTACGGCAAGACGGAACATCGTATCAGCGAGGAAGACACGATAGATTCGGAGTGGTTTACCCATTTCTTTGAGCGTATGGATCAGGCGGTGGTCGAGTTCGAAATCCGGGACGCCGAACCGATCGTCGTTGATGTCAATCCTGCGTTCGAAAAGATGTTCGGCTATCACGCTGGCTATATTGTCGGTGAGTCGCTGAACGAGTACACTGTCCCGGACAGTCCCACGAGCGAATCGATGCCGCTCTGTGCTGAAATCACCAACGGAAACGTGCTCACAGGAGTGTATGCGCGTCAAACGGCCAGTGGGGCGAAAGACTTCCACTGTCGGTGTCTCCCTATCGGGGCAGACACTGACGACCAGTACGGGTTAGCAATCTACACTGATGTCACCGAGGATCAACAGTCGAAGCAGCATCTCAAGGTGTTCCATCGCGTCTTGCGGCATAACCTCCGGAACGAACTGACGGTGGTTCTCGGGATGGCTGATGAGATAATGTCGAACGCCGAGTCTCAGAAAATTAAACAGGCTGCGAGCCGGATAAACGACCGCGCCGAGAAGCTCGCCGGTGTGAGTAAAAAAGCACGGAAGGCGCAAAACATCTTCAACCAGCCACAAACCGACACAGTCATCGATGTCGGAGACCTGGCGACCGAAGTCGTCGAAGAGACGCGGGAGCAGTGGCCTGATGCGACGATCAATGCGGATATCGAAACCTCTCTGCCCGTGGCCACCGGGCTCGAAATCCAGGACGCGTTGGATAACCTGCTCGATAACGCTCTCACGCACAACAACGGTGATCGCGTGGTAAACGTCACCGTGCGAAATCACACACCGATCCACGTAACAACCCGCGCGTTCGGGGAGGAAGCGATCATCGAGATCGAAGACAACGGACCCGGGATCCCCGAGCACGAACGCGCAGTCGTTTTCGACGAGGAAGATATGAGCCAACTGCAACACGGCAGCGGGCTGGGGCTCTGGGTTATACGGTGGATCATCGAATCGGCCGACGGCAGTGTCAGCTACGACCGAACCGACGGGTGGACGGCGATCGAGCTGCGACTGCCGATCGCCAGTGATAACACGCCCGGGTAACGCGAGATATCGTTGCCGACACCAGTTCTTTTTACCCGCCTTGGACGAACTCGTTACGCGTCTCAAGCAGTACCGCTTCGGCGTGACCCTCGGGATCGTAGCGGTCTGGGTCGTACACTCGCTTGACCTCGCCGTCGGCTATAACGAAGGTGTATCTATCAACGCGGCCGCTGCTGGTGTCGATACCGAAGGCATCGCCGATCTCCCCGTCGGGGTCGGCCAGCAGATCGTACAC
>JAQCNK010000119.1 GCA_028275075.1 Haloarcula sp.
GTACAGGTCGAGTAGACGACTGTGCCGCCCGGTTTGGTCGCCTGGACCGCTCGCGAGAGAATACCCTTTTGCACCGCAGCCACGCTGTGAACGTGCTCCAGCGTCCACTCCTCCAGGGTCGTCGGATTCTTGCGGATCGTTCCCTCGCAGGAACACGGCGCGTCGACAATCGCGCGGTCGAACTCGTCGAAGCCGAACGGCTTGAGCGAGAAGTTCCGGCCGTCCTGTTTGGTGACGATGAGGTTGGTGACGCCCAGCCGCTCGGCGTTGTGTCGCAGCGAGGAGAGCCGCCCAAGATTGTTGTCGTTGCCGACAACGACGCCGCGGTCGTCCATCAGCGCCGAAAGCTGGGTCGTCTTGCTACCCGGTGCAGCACAGCTATCCCAGATTTTCTCGCCGGGTTCTGGATCGAGCGCGAGCGCCGGGACTGCCGAGACCTCCTCCTGGCCATGGAGCCAGCCGTGGAAATACGGCCAGTTCGTTCCCGGCGACGCGTCGGGCAGCCGCATCAGGCCGTCGTGCCAGTCGACCGGCTCGTAAGCGACGCCCTCGTCGTCGAGTGCGCGCCGGGCGCGTTCGGGATCGGCCTTGATCGTGTTGACGCGGACGACCGAGGGCAGCGGTCGCTCGCAAGCGGTGAAGAAGGCGTCAGTGTCGTCGACGAGCGGGGCGTACCGCTCCAGCGGATTCATACGCCGCCTTTCGCGGCACCCCGTTTGTCGGTTTCGCTCCGTGAGAGTCCTCGTGATCAATCAGGCGAGCGACACCAACGATTAGGTGCGTCGCAACCCTCGCTCCACTATGGCTCGTATTGCACGTCGTCTGGACGACGTATCGCTGAACAGTCCGACGCTCGTCGAAGGCTTTCCTGGCGTCGGGTTAGTTGGCAAGATCATCGTCGACCATCTGATCGAACACCTCGACATGGAGCACTACGCGAACGTCCACTGCGAGGGCATTCCGCCGGTGACGACCTACCAGCCCGACAGCAGCGAGTTGGTAACCCCGGTCCGGCTCTACGTCGACGCCGACCGTGGGCTGCTCGCCCTCCAGAGCGACGTGCCGATCAACCCGAAAGCCGCCAATGCGTTCGCCGACTGCGTGACCGGCTGGTTCGCGGAAGAGGACGTGCTGCCGATCTACGTCTCCGGGCTCCCGCGACAGCGCGACGATCAAGGTGAGGAGCCAGCCCTCTACGGCGTCGGCGCGGGAGACGGACCGGCGCGGTTGGACGGCGTCGGGATCGACACGCCCACCGAGATGGGCATGGTCTCCGGGCCGACCGGCGCGCTGCTGTCGCACGCCCTCGACAACGACACGACAGCGGTCGGGTTCATCGTCGAATCCGATCCGCAGTTCCCCGACCCCGACGCGGCGAAAGCCGTGATCGAGGGTGGGATCGAACCGCTGGCCGACGTGGACATCCCGACGGCCGATCTCGTGGAGAAGGCCGAAGAGATCGAGCAGGCCCGCCAGAAACTGCTCAGCCAGATGCAGCAGGCCACCGAGGAGAGCAGCCGGGCCGAGCCGATCCGAATGTACCAATGACATCCTCCCCGGCGTGACCGACGAGGGTTCCCGACCGCAGTTGGGATATTATGGTCCGCCGTCCACCTGCTCTTGTGGGCGTACTCGGCCCGTTGATTTGTCGAACAGGCGAACCGCTGGCTGTGCCATACAGCCGTTATCCCTATCCCGGCCACCGTCGGTGGCGAGATTCGGGAGTACCTTCTGTCGAATGTTCTCCGCACCATTACAGTCCGCGTTGGCGACCAGCCCGCACTCGTCACAGACGTACAACCCCCGCTCGACGCGCTGACTTCGGTCTTCAATTCCACAGGCCGAACACATCTTCGACGTACCGCGCTCGTCTACCTGTTCCACCTCGATGCCAGCCTCCTCAGCCTTGTATTCGAGCATCGACGTGAAGCGGTCGAACGCCCACCCGTGCAGGTCGAGGTTGCCGCTGTCGCCCCAATCAGTACTGTCGCGGATACCGCTGAGGTCGCCCACGACGATGGTTCCGATACCACCGTCGGCGCACCGCTCTACAATGTCTTTCGAGACGGCGTGAAGGAAGTGCGACCGGCGGGCTGCCCGTTTCCGGTCGAGGCGGTCGGCCTCTGCCGAGTCGGCGTCGTCGCATTTCGCCCGTTGCTTCTGGAACCAGTATTCGTCCTCCTTGAGCGCGCCACCGGGATACAGCACCGTCTCGTCACCGAACGAGACGGCGGCGAAGTTGCTGATGCCGAGGTCGATGCCAGCAACCTCGTCACCGGGCGGGTCCGGCTCGATCTCGTGACGACAGACGAAGTGGAGCTGCCACTCGCCGCGCTCGTACACTGTCCGAACCTGCTGGACGTTCTCGATAGTAACGTCCGGATCAGCGGCGTACTCACAGAGGATGAAGTCGCTCCACCCGTCCTTGAGGTTACGCCCCTTCGAGAGCCGGACGCGCCCGTTCTCGGGGTCGTGCTTGAAACCGTCCTCTTTGAACGTGACCGTCGAGTGAGGGTGCTGGTCGCCGTGCTTGCGGTAGGCTGGCGGGTTCGCGTTCTCATCCCCGTTTTGCCGATGGCCGTACCACGATTTGAACGCCTCAGCGAGTTCTTGGATAACTCGCTGACTGGACTGTGCGTTGAGGTCCGCGTAGCGTTCGTGGGACTTGAGGTACGAGGAAAGTTCGGCGTGGCCGGGAATGCGGCCCGTTTCGCTCCAGATGCGCTCGGCTGTCCATCGGGCGACGTTCCAGAGTTTCGAGGCGGCGAACCCGAGCGAATCGAGGTCGTCACGGACCTGTCGCGGGTTGCGGATGGACGCGATGTGGGTGCGTGTGACGGTTCGATTCGCCATACGTAGCCCATGTATAACAACTAACAAGAAGTTTCTGGTAAAATCCGGCCAACCATCAACGGCGGTTGCGGCACCGAGTGTGCCCAATTCACGTCCGGCCTGAACGCTGGGACTCTCTCGCTGAGGAAGGTAGGCTTCTGAACCCTTAAGCCGCCGAAGGGCGTCTGTCCATCTATGAGTGATGACGCAGCAGCGGTCGAGGAATCGGACTCCGAGACGGACGCTGCGCCCGACGACGCCGAGGCCGAGAGTGAGGACGCTGTATCCGAGGAGGCAACGGCGTCGGAGGCAACTGCATCGAGCGACGACGGTGACGAAAGCAACGAGAGCGAGCAGAACGATGGTGGCGAAGCCGACGAGAGTGAGGACAGCGAGACCGAAGCCGTCGAGGCTGCTACCGTGGACGAGCTCGTAACCCGAATCACCGAGAGCGACGAGGAACTGACAGAGCCGGCGACCGAGCTACAGTCGCGGATCGAGGAACTGGAAGCCGCGGTCGACGAGAAAGACGACGAGATCGACGAGCTAACTGAAAAACTCTCCCGGGCGCGGGCGGACTTCAAGAACTACAAGAAACGAACCGAGAAACAGCAGGAACAGCTGAAAGAACGGGCGACCGAGGATCTGGTC
>JAQCNK010000186.1 GCA_028275075.1 Haloarcula sp.
TGATAGCAACACGAATCCCAAGTTTCTCGGCAGCGACGGCGAGTCGGGCAACCGCCTGTGTTGCAACTTCGATTTTCGGGGGGCTACCGTTGCGCATCGACCCCGACCGATCTAGCACGAGCACGAGGGCGTAGCGTTTCTCGCGGCCAGGCGTCGGAGTTTCACAGACCCGGGGATCGCCGATTGCGAGCCGGTGGCCTGCGCGGGTATCGTACCGACCAGCGGTCAACCCGCTCCGGGTTCCTCGCTGTCGTTCGAGCGCGAGCTCCTTTTCGAGGACCTGCGCGACGCGGGCGGCGCCGTCCTCGACCCCACTCCATTGCCCCGGTGGGACGAGGTCGTCGGTGACTGGGACGAACACGACATCGTCGAGACGCTCCGGTCCGGCACCGTTCCCACCTGTACTCGTCTCGGTCGATGACTCGGTCCCGTCTTCCCGGTGGTTCTCGTCGCCTTGGTGGCGCCGGTCGAAGACATCACCCAGGTCACGAAGCTCTCGCTCGACAGCTTCCCGGTCAACCTGCTCTCGGGCCGCCTCTTGTTGGGCGACCTCACGGTCGTGTTCGAGCGCCTGCTCGTACTCTGCCGGCGACGGTGCTGCCCGCTCGACACGCTCGTGAGCTGGCCCCGACGCCGGTTCGTCCGCTGCTGCGGATTCGACATCTCCAGCGCGAGGCTCTATCTGTTCATCCTCGCCAGACGGGATTGGATCGTTCGAGGGGCCGCTCAGGTTGTTAGTCTCCGCAGATTCAGTGGCTGTCGCTCCGACGTCGAACGCATCGAGTGGTGTCTGGACCGACTGGTCGTCGGGAGCGACTCGTTCACTTATCGTAGCTGATGAGGACGATGGATCAGTCCTGTCTCCCGAGTCGTCCCGATTTTCGCGAGCGCGCTCGACAGCCGCCGCGAGTGCGTGGGATCTCGACGGGTACTCCGCTGGCTCCTCGTCGGGTTCGATGGACGAGTCTGCCCGCGACGCTGAATCGCCGTCCGCTATCGACGGCTCTTGATCACGCTTCTGCTCGTCCCCCTTCTGGTCGACTGGGGTCGATGCGGTATTACCAGTGGAATCCTCGGTATTCGGCTCGGGCGAGCTGACCGTGCCGTCCGTATCCTCTCTGGCGGGATCCGGCGTCATCGCGGGATGGTCGAACACGTCCTGATACGGGTCCGCCGTCGCCTCGCGATCGACCGAGACCCCAGTTGCCTCGGGAGCACTAGCAGGTCCCTCCTCCTGCGGCGAGTGGTCGTGCCCGTCAGTTCCCGAATCAGCGCCACCGTGGCTCTCCGAGTCGCCCGTCTGTTCGACAGCGCTCGCGACGATCGGCTTGAGCGTCGACGTCCAGGTGTCGATGACGCCGCGGGCCCGCTCGACCGAGGCGGTCTTGTCGTGCTTGTGGGTCGCGTCGTCGAGGTCGACACCTCGAATAGCGAGGGCATCGACGGCGAGCTGAGTCAGCGCATCTCGTACCGACCGAAAGGCGATCTCGTCGGCCTCGGAAACGAACCCGACGCGGTCGTCGTCCCCGTCGAGCAGGACTTCGGTGGTGCCGGTCGGGTACACCGCGGCGTCGTACAGAGCGGTGGTCACCGCGTCCCAGAACGAGAGGCGTGCCTGCTGACCGTCTCCCAGATCGTCGGGGGTTTGGGAGTGGATCCGGCGGGTGAGTTCGAGCCGGATCTCGGCCGTGTCGCTGAAGTTCG
>JAQCNK010000121.1 GCA_028275075.1 Haloarcula sp.
GTGCTCGCTCATCGATCAGTCCTCCACGAGAGAGCGACGGTATGTCGAGACGGTTGGCAATCCGGTTCCCCAACAGGACTCACGCTGTTGGCACATCTGATTGGTGGGCGTAGGCATACCGACAAGTCATCTAACTTTCCACTAATAGCTACTGCTTGATTATCAAATGTTATTCTGATAACCATCGATCAATCGCTACAATCGGCTGTATGAGTTACGCAGCATCGAGGGAGTGACACACCCGTGTCGTTACTCGCTGCTCCGCGACCCCGTCAGCTTCCGCCGGAGGCGGGCTTCATCGACGCGATATTTGAACGCCGGCGAGCCGTCCAGTAAGATGTAGGGCACTCGTTCGCCGTACGTCTCGCGCAGTTCCTCGTCGGTGTCGACATCGATCAGTTCCATCTCGACCGTGACATCCTCTTCGTCGGCGACCCGCTCGATGGTGGCGATAGCCTCCGCACAGAGGTGGCAGTTTTCACGGGTGTAGACGGTAACCGAGCGCTCGCTCATCACCGAGTCTAGTCGCCCGACGGTAAAAGGTTCACAGATTGCGAGGCTTTCTGTACGTGGGGGGCAAAGTCCACGTAATGTCAGAGTTGACGGCCGAGGGAATGCCGGATATGGAGGGCGAAACGGTGGTCGTCACCGGGGCCAACAGCGGACTGGGCTACGAGGGGACCAAGGCCTTCGCCGACGCGGGCGCAACCGTCGTGATGGCCTGTCGCAGCGAGGAGCGCGGCGAGCAAGCCGCGACCAATATCCGCCGGGAGATCAGGGGCGGGAACCTGATCGTCCGGGTCTGTGACCTCGCGGACCTCGACAGCGTCGCGGCCTTCGCCGAGGGGCTCCGCGAGGAGGCCGACGACATCGACGTGCTCTGTAACAACGCCGGCGTGATGGCCATTCCCCGCCGGGAGACGGCCGACGGCTTCGAGATGCAACTCGGCGTCAATCACTTCGGGCATTTCGCACTGACCGCCCACCTGCTCCCCGCCCTCCGCACGAGCGAGGGAGAGAGCCGCGTCGTCACGCAGTCCTCGCAGGCCCACACCGCCGGCGAAATGGACTTTTCTGATCTACAATCCGAACAGGACTACGGTAAGTGGTCGGCCTACGGCCGCTCGAAGCTTGCGAACCTCCTCTTTGCGTACGAACTGCAGCGGCGACTAGACGACCACGACGAAGACATCGTCAGCGTGGCCTGTCACCCGGGCTATGCCGACACGGACCTACAGTTTCGTGGCCCCCGGGAGATGGGATCGAGCGTGCGGATGGGGATGATGAAAGTCGCGAACAAACTGCTGGGCCAGTCAGCCGACAGCGGAGCCCAACCAATGTTGTGCGCCGCAACCAGCGATGCGGTGACCGGCGGCGAATACGTCGGGCCTGACGGGTTCATGCGGATGCGTGGGGCACCCGAGTTCCAGGAGTCGAACGCCGCCTCGAAGAACGAGACCGACGCCGAGCAGCTATGGGCGGTCTCCGAGGAGCTGACAGACGTCGAGTACGAGTTCGAGTAGCGGTCGCTCTCGGCGTGGTAGTTCTCCGGCCCGCCAACGCTCCGCCCAGGTTCGACAGTCATCTCCGCGACCTGTGCCTCATCGGTCGTCATAACGACCTCGAAGTAGCGGTCGAACTCGAGGTGGGTACGCTCCATATCGGTAGCTGGCGGCCGGCGGGGGAGTCGCTTTCGACAGCGATCAAAGGGGTGTCACACGAGCGCCAGACGACCGTCTGACGAGGGTATTTATCCAGTGAACACCTCTCAAGAACCCATGGACGAAGCGTTTCTCGATCTCGAAGAACTCGACATTGAGCTCAGCGAGGCGTTACTGGAGGCGGTCGACGAGAAGGCGTTCGCGGATCACCGCGACAACCGCGATGCTGCGATCCGGGACCTGCTGGACGAGTGGTTGAAGCAACACCACGAGGAGTATACGGGTCGACAGAACGATTGATAGAATTCGGCTCGCCAGACCCCGGCGAATATCTATCAGTGTCGACCCGTATACAGCCGACAGTATGAGACACGGTGTCGTGGTCACGGCACGTGCGGCAGCGTGGCTCCCGGACGTTGCTGAAAGAAAATGGTTGGCGGCGAACCTTACAGGTCTCGTGGCTGGACAGTCTTTCGGTCGTTGGCGTCCGCTCGGCGAGCAGCGTCGGCGAGCAGCTCCTCGACCTCAGCGTCGAGTGCATCGTAGAAGTCCGACGCAACGTTCATGTCATCGAGCTCTTCTTTCACGGCGGCTTTGACGATTAGGTCTGCCATACAGTGCGTTGGTGTGGTGGGATTGTTTAAATACTTTCCCCAATGTGGTCGCTCTCACCGGGGCTAACGGGAGTTTGAGCGTCTTTCGGCTAGCAGAACCCATATAAATTGCTCTCGCTATCGCGGGACGCTGGGCAAATAGTTGCGATAGGAGGAGTGCGCGACGCAATCCGGCCGTCTCGCGCGCGCTGTTGGGCGGAACCGACGGATAGGAGTAGGCGGCTCTCGGAGAGCCCACATGCGCGAGATACTGGAGGCGGTCGCGGCGGGCGAGCTGACCCCGGCCGAGGCCGAGTCGAAACTGGCTGGCTACGCGACCACTGATGCCGGCCGCTTCGATGCGGCCCGCGAAGCGCGCTCGGGCGTCCCCGAGGCAGTGCTGGGAAGCGGCAAGACGGCTGGCGAGATAGGTGACCTCGCGGCAACGGCCATCGAGACCACAGGGCGAGCTATCGTCACCCGCATCGACGCGGCCGGCGCGGCGGCCGTCCGCCACGAACTGAAAGCGACGGCCTCCGAAACCACCGTCCGATGGGACGAGCGGGCAAACTGGCTCGTGGCCACGGACGCCGACTTCGAGCGACCCGCTATCGACGCCGGTGTCGGCGTCGTGACCGCGGGTACGTCCGACGCCGTCCCGGCGGGCGAGGCGGCGATGATAGCCCGCGAGATGGGCGCAGACGTGACGCGAATCGACGACGTGGGCGTTGCCAGCCTCGCCCGGACCGTCGACGCCGTGGACCGCCTGCGCGAGCAGGACGTGCTCATCGTCGCCGCTGGGCGAGAAGGCGCGCTTCCCACCGTGGTCGCGGGACTTGTCGACACACCGGTTATCGGCCTGCCGGTCGCAACGGGCTACGGCCACGGTGGGTGCGGCGAGGCCGCACTCTCGGGGCTGCTCCAGTCGTGTACAGCGCTTTCGGTAGTGAACATCGACGCGGGCTTTACCGCGGGCACACAGGCGGGGTTAATCGCCCGACAGGTCGCGGCGGTACGAGAGAACGACTGATGTGGGGTGAAGCTGTCAAATGCGGTGCATACCAAAACATTTGGGTAAACAAATATAGGACTAGAACACCTCTACTTGTATGTCGGCGGTGGTGTTGCCGACGAACACGATGCCCGAATGCAATCACTGCGGCGCGCACGTATCGGACCAGTTCGCCCGTGTGTTCGCGGACGAGTACGGACACATCAGGGCTTGCCCGAACTGCTCGGCGAACGCTGGCATCGCCGAAGTGTCCAAAGAGCGCGCCCACAAGGCGTGAGGCCCACTGGGCCACCTGCATCGTGCGATGACCACCACGCGGAGCCCTGTTCACTACGCCTACGTGCTGCGGTGTAGTGACGGAAGCTTTTATACTGGTTACACAACCGACGTACAGCGGCGAGTGGCCGAACACGACGCCGGAGAGGGCGCGAAGTACACCCGCGGTCGGACGCCCGTCGAACTCGTCCACGTCGAGCGCTTCGAGTCGAAATCGGCGGCGATGTCTCGCGAGTACGAGATCAAACAGCTGTCGCGGAGCCAGAAGGAAACTCTGGTGGGCGAGAGCGGCGACGGCCCCCCGGCGGAACGGTGAGCGGGAGCGAGGCGTGGAGCGGTGGCGACCCGCGGGACGGGCCCGAGAGAGCGCTCGATCCGTGATCGAGGGGGTGACCTTTTTGCCGGGCCCCTGAGAGTGTTCGATCATGGACAAAGACGATGTCGAAGCGATCCGTTTCGGGACGGACGGCTGGCGAGCAACACTCGATGTGTTCACAGAGTCACGGGTGCGGATCGTCGGTCAGGCCCTCGCGACGACGTTTCGCGACCGCGGTGAAGACGGCTCCGTGGTCATCGGCTACGACGCTCGCGAGACCTCGCGTGGCTTCGCCGAAGAGCTGGCCCGCGTGTTCTGTGCGAACGGGTTCGACGTGACGCTGCCCGACCGTGACACACCGACACCCATCGTCGCGTGGACGGCCAAGGAAGGCGACCACGCCGGGGCACTCCAGATAACGGCGAGTCACAACCCGCCCGAGTACAACGGCGTGAAGTTCATTCCCGGCGAAGGCGCGCCCGCGCTGCCCGATCTCACCGAAGAAGTCGAGAGCAATCTCGCCGACCCTGAGAGCCTCCCCGAAGCTGAACAGGGCACGGTGACCGAGCGCGACCTGGTGGCTGACTACGCCGACCACGCTATCGAGTACGCTGACGCCGACCTCGACGGACTCACCGTGGCCTACGACGCGATGTACGGCAGCGGTCGCGGAGTCACCGACGTGCTGCTCGACCGCGCTGGCGCCGACGTGACGGCGATGCGTGACTTCCTCGACCCCGAGTTCGGTGGCGGTTCGCCGGAGCCGACCGCCGAAAAGGTCGGCGACCTCATCGGGGAAGTGACCGAGGGCGACGCCGACATCGGGTTCGTCAACGACGGCGACGCCGACCGTCTCGGCATCGTTACACCCGAGCGGGGCTTTCTCGACCCGAACCTGTTCCTGGCCGCGATGTACGACTACCTGCTCGAAACCCGTGAGGGCGATGTGGTTCGGACGGTCTCCACGTCGAGTATCGTCGACCGCGTCGCCGATGCGCACGACCAGGGGGTCCACGAGACCGCTGTCGGCTTCAAATGGGTCGCCGAGGCGATGGCCGAACACGACGCCCTCTTCGGCGGCGAGGAGTCGGGCGGTTTCGGCCTGCCCGATCATCTCCGGAATAAAGACGGCGTGTTGCTGGCACTTGTCGCCGCCGCAGCCGACTCTGAGAAATCACTCGACGACCGAGTCGACGACCTGATCGACGCGTACGGGGAGATCCATCAGTCCCGTATCAGCGTCGACTGCCCCGACGACCGGAAGGAGCCGGTGCTTTCGGAGCTCGAAACCGAGCTTCCCGACTCAATCTCCGGCGTCGCTGTCGACGGCATCAACACTGTCGATGGGTTCAAAGTGCGACTGGCAGACGGGACCTGGCTCCTGATGCGCCCCTCTGGTACAGAACCGAAGCTCCGTATCTACGCCGAAGCCGGCAGCGAGGGGCGCGTCGAGGAACTGCTCGAAGCGGGGCGTGACCTCGTGACGCCGTTGGTCTGAGTAGCGGGAAAAGCGACTGTAAACCGGGTTCCCAGAACGTGGGAACGGTGCTACGTAGTTATTCGATAGTCTATCGAATCTCCTCATATGTCATCACAAGAAGTATCACTTCGAAGCAGTCTCGGTGGTTTCACCGCCGAAGGTCAACTCCACACGCTTTCGGTCTGGTTCATCCTCGCCCTCCGGCTAATGATGGGTGTGGCGTTCTTCCAGAGCGGGTTCGAAAAGGTCCTCTCCGGGAGCTTCAGCGCCACTGGCTACCTCATGAACGCGCCGCAGGCAAACGGGAGTCCCGCAGCTGGCATCTTCACCGCGATGGGCAGTTCCGCGCTCTTCGTGGACTTCGTCAACGTCGCAGTCCCGTGGGGCGAGGTGCTCATCGGACTGGGGCTCATCGTGGGCGCGCTCACCCGACTGGCGGCGTTCTGGGGCGCGTTCATGATGCTCCTGTTCTATCTGGGGAACTGGGACGTGGCCCACGGCTACATCAACGGGGACCTGGCGTACATGCTCGTGTTCCTCTCGGTGGCCGCCTTCGGTGCGGGCCGCATCCTGGGCCTGGACCGGTACATCGAACGCTACGAAGTGGGCGGTGTCCCGCTGACGGAGCGGTACCCGTGGATGCGGTACATACTGGGCTGACCGTGGTCAGCGCCGTCGTCCGGGGTACTCGCGGCCATCGTTTCCGGGGGTGACGACGGAGAGACGACGGCGTCCAGTATCACTCGCGCTTGCCCCACAGCCGCCCGGGATCGCCGGTCGACTCGATGTCGAAGTCGAGCCCCTCGTAGAACGGCCGGAGGTCGGCGTCGAACGAGGCGGTCAGTCGCTCCCGGCGCTCGCCGGCCGCCTCGACAAGCGCCGTCCCGATACCCTGGCCACGGCGCCGTCGCCGGACCGCGACAGCGTCGATAAACACACCGTCGAGCACCAGTGCGCCGAGAACGCGGTTTCTGTCGTCGTCGGCGACCGCCACCAGCACCGCGTCGTCGGCGATATGGTCCCGGACGGCGGCTGCGTCGGCTTCCAGTACTGCGCCGTCAAGGACGTTCATCACGTCGGGGAGGTCGGTCACCGTCGCCGCGCGGACGCCGACCATCGCTACGTCCCGCTCGCGTCGTCAATAGCGGCGAGCAGGTCGTCGACGCTGGGGCGGTCGAACGTCGATTTGCTTCGGTACTGCCAGACTGTTTCGGGCTCGGCCCTCAGATCGACGAGGACGGCCTCGGGCATCCGTCCAAGAAAGTCGCTCCAGTCGCCCAGAAACCCAAAGCGCACCGGCTGGTCGTAGGCGTCGCCGGCCGTCGTCTCCGGATCGGCGACGAGCGGATACGGTAGCCCGTAGCTGTCCTGCCACTCACGGACCTTCTCGGGCGGTTCGGGGACGATAGAGACGAGTTCGGTATCTCGCCCGGTGAACTCCCCGTACCGGTCGGCGACGGTCTGGACCTGCTGACGGCAGTTCGTGCAGTAGTGGTCCCGCTGGAACAACAACAGGACGAAGTCGTGGTCGGCCGAGAGAGCGGCGAGCGATAGCGGGTCCGGCCCCGGACCGACGTTTGGCAGCGAGAACTCCGGCGCCTCGTGAGACATGGCCGTGATAGGCGCTCGACCATCAAAAGCGGGCCGGGACAAGGCTGTGAACGGGCCCGACAACGAGGCGCCCGACTTATACGGGTCGACAGAAGCCCTGATAGATATTCGCCGGGGTCCGGCGAGCCGAATTCTATCAATCGTTCTGTCGACCCGTATACAGCCACCAGTATTACCCACCTTTGATGAGCCGCACGACGCGGACGTGGTCGCTCTCGACGGGCTGGTTCGTCGGCACCGTCTGCTCGTCGACCATCACCGACACCGCATGTGGCGAGAGGTCCAGCGGC
>JAQCNK010000125.1 GCA_028275075.1 Haloarcula sp.
CCTGCTCGACGACGATATAGCGGATGGAGATCTGCACGTCCTGCCCGGCCACGTCGTCGACCACGCGGTTGAGTCGGCCGGCCAACTCCGGTGGGTCCGTGCCCGGCGGGATGCCGACGGTGACGACGACCTGACGCGGCTCCTGGAAGAGGACAGTGTTGGTCCGCTCGACCTCGACCTCAAGGACACGGTTTGGCTGCTCGATGCTGTCGCTCACGCGCTCCTGTATCTCTGCGCTGGTTGTCGCCCGGTTGAACGAGTCCAGCGTGACACCGCCCAAGAACGCCGAGAGGACCAGAATCGAGACCACAAGGACACCGATTCGTTTGACCGTCGCCGAGCGGGCGTCGCTCTCGCGGAACCAAGACTCCGGCCGGTAGCCCTGATACCAGAGACCGACGAGGACGGCAAGGTTGATAGAGAGAATGTTCACGAGGACCAGCACGCCTGAGCCAAGGGAGACAAGCGGCTGGCCCCAGGCGATACCGATCCCGACCGTCGCCGCCGGCGGGATGAGCGCAACGGCGATCATCACGCCCACCAGCGCCGTCGAGACGCCGGAGGTGAGGCTCAACACGCCCGCGGTACCGGCTCCCAGCGCAACGACGAGCGAGAGGAAATCGGGCGCGACACGCTCGCGGATTTGATCGACGGTCGTCACGTCCGCTATCGGCGGGACAACGTTGGCCGTCCGCACGATGACGGCGAAGACGGTCGCGCTCGCAATAGCCAGCAGTAGGCCAAACGCCTGCAGCTTGACGCCGCGGATGAACAGCTCGTGGTCGTCGACGACGGTCCCGACGTTGGCCGTCATCGCCGGGCCGATGAGCGGCGCGATGACCATCGAGCCGACCACGACTGCCGGGGAGTTGAGCAAGAGCCCGGCCGTTGCAATCACCGCGCTGACGACGGTCATAATGATATACGTCTGCAGTGATGGCGCGAGTTCCTCGGCTTTCGCGGTCAGCTCCTCGCGGGCAATACGGTCCTCGTCTTTCTCCTCGGCGTACCGCTCCTCCAGCGCGTCGAAATCGCGAGAGAGGACCGTGTTCGCCTCGGTGATGACTGTGTACGTGTCGCTGCTCAGCCCCACGTTTCGGAGTGCTTCCAGTATCGGCTCGACGGCGTTCGTCGGCAACGGAAACGAGACGACGGCCTCGGTATCCCGACCGCTTGCCTCTTCGTGGACGACGTAGTCGATACCTTCCTCGTCAAGGACGCTCTCGACCGAATCGAGTTTGCCCTGCGGGACTGAAATCTGTACGAGCCGCACGGCTACCGGTGTGGTGCCCGCCGATAAAAACCCGGGTGATACTTTGGCGCCGCCGTCTGGTCGTTCGAACGTTGTACGTCGTCCAACACGAGACAGACGCGCTTTTCCCCGTCGGCGGAGTAGTCGCGGTATGTTCGACTCACGCCCCGACCGGAGCGCCGAGGTGGTACTGGTCGGTCGCTCCAACGTCGGCAAGTCGACGCTGATGCGGGAGCTGACCGGTCACACCTTCGACACCGGCCAACGGCCAGGCGTCACCCGTAGCCCCAACCACTACGACTGGACCGGCCCTGACTTCGTGCTGACCGATCTGCCCGGCTTTGGCTTCATGAAAGGCGTCCCCGACGAGGTCCGCGAACAGATCAAGACCGATGTGGTCCGCTACGTTGAGGACAACGCTGAGAAGATACTGGTCGGTATCCTCGTCGTCGACGGCAAGAGCGTCATCGACATCATCGACCGCCATTCCGGCCCCGACGAAATCCCCCACGACGTGGAGATGTTCCACTTCCTGCGTGACGTAGGTGTCGAACCCGTCGTCGCTGTCAACAAGATGGATAAAGTCGACGACAAGGACGATCGTCTGAACGACCTCTGTGACCGACTCGGGCTGTATCCGCCCTGGAAGCAGTGGCAGGAGACCGTCGCCCCGATCAGTGCCAAGCGCGGGAACATATCCGCACTCACCGAAGCGGTCCGCCACCATCTGCACGAAGAAGAGCGGGACGACCTCTTTCAGTTCTTCTGAGACCACATTTTACGGCCGGCCGAAGCAGTTCCCGGCGACCACCCGCTCGTAGACGTACACCTGAACCGGAGCGTCGTCTACGGGGCCAGCAGCTTCGGTATCGGGCTGCTGGCCGTCTGCTACCGGGAAAAATCGGCGCCGATAGCACCCAGCACGTACTCTCCGTCCGAACGAACGACGGGAATTCAGGCGACGTTGAACCCTTTGTCTCGCAGGAAGTCCTCGACGCGACCGGTGTGGTTCCCCTGGAGCTCGATCTGGCCGTCTTCGACCGTCCCACCACAGGCGAACTTGGACTTCAGATCCGACGATAGCGAGTCCATATCCACGTCTTTCGGGTCGAACCCCTCGATGATCGTTACCTCTTTGCCGTACCGGCGCTCGTCGATACGGATGTTGATTTCCTGAGACTCCTTGGCCACGTCTTCGCAGACGCAGAGCTCGTCAGGCAATCCACACGTCGAGCAGACCTCAGACACGATTCACCCGAGCGGTTACGACAGTTGACTTCCCGCTGTTGCGTTTGGAAATCGGGCGTGATTGCGAACATGAGCCGCAGGCTTCATTCGACATTACCTATTCGCCCCTTACAAGTACAGGGGTAAATAATCTTTCTCCCGAACGGTGGGGTTCCTCCGTGTTGTAGCCCGGAGTCGGCACGCAGCAGAGTAGCGATACGGTGTCCGCCAAATTGTCGTGGCGAGAGATCGCGGACAACCGCAGTCACTCGTCCGACCGCCCGGCGACGACTGTATCGGCGATCTCGATCGCCTCCGCGGCCGCGTCGGCCGACACCGACCTGTTGTACCGGAGCCGTTCGCGCAGGCGTGCCAGCCGACGGATCTCGTCGTCGGCGTCGATGGCGTCAAGATACGCCCGGACCGTCTCGCCCGACCGGCGCTCGCGGTGGCGTTCGCCCAGCACGTACATCACCCGCTGAAACGCCGTCTCGACATCTTCGGCGGGTGTGTCCGGCGACTGGTAGCGGAGCCATAGGCTCCGTGAGATGCGCTCCGGAACGCCGGCATGACGGAGGCCTGCCGCGGTGCCAAGGAGGGCGACCACGCCGAGTGCTGTCTGCTCACGGGAGGGAAGTTTGGGTAACTGGACCCCGCCATCGCGTTCCGTCTCCGTGGCCGTGCGCGTGGGGGTCCGCGTCGCTTCCGAGCGCGGCGTCTGGGTGGGTGGTGGGGTCGGTGTCTGGCGCTGTCCCTGGAACGGCGTCTCGGTGGCCGCGGGCGTGGATGTCGGAGTGGGGGTTGATGTCTCTTCGTTGTCGCCATCAGCCTCGTCCAGACGCTGTTGCTCGGCCGCCTGTCGGGGACCGGCCGGCGTCGGATCGAACTGCACCCAACCCCACCCCTCGACGTACATCTCGACCCACGCGTGGGAGTGGAGCCCGCGGACCTCCCACCGGTTCGGCCCGGCCGAATCGCCCGGGGTGTAACCGACGGTCATCCGAGCGGGAATGTCCTGCGTGCGTAACATGACTGCCATCGTCGTTGCGAAGTAGGTGCAGTATCCCGCTGTCATCGCGTGGAGGAACCGATCGGCGACGTTGCGCCGGGGCTGGGACACGTCGAGCGAGTAGTCCCGATTTCGATTGAGCCACCGCTCTATGGTCAGCGCGGTCTGGTATGGTGTCTCGGCGTTCTCGGTCAGCGTCGCCGTCGTCTCGGTGACCCGGTCGGGCGTGCTATCGGGCAACTGGACGTAGCGCTCTGTCACCTCGTCGGGGTAGTCCTCGCCCGCGTCACGCAGTTCGGCCTCGCTGGCGTCGATGACGGCGCTCTCAACCCGGTAGCTGTCGCCACTCTCCAGCCCGCCTTCGGGCCGGATCCCGTCGTGTCTCGTCACCAGCACGTCGGGGCCGCCTTGGTAGCGCACCGGTTTCCACGCCGCTGGGACCGTCCCGATGGCCGATGCAACTTCAACCGTCTGGCCGACTGCTCGCGTTCTGTCGGCCGGCCCGTTCCCGAGGAACTCCCCGTCGTCGTATTCGGTCGCAGTCCCGGTCCGGACCCAGCCGTCACCGGTGTATCGGTCGTACGTGCCGACGCGCCAGTATCTGGGTTCGTCGGCCTCGATAGTGAACCGCAACGTTTTGCTCAGCGAGAGCGACCCCTGTATCGTCAGCGACTCGCCGGCGTCGACCAGGCTCCCCTCGACGGTCCCGCCCGTCCCGTCCAGCAACGAGAGTGCCGTGCCCTCGACACCGGGGACGCGCGCGATGACTGTCGGCAGGACGATGACAGCCGCGAGCCGGGTCAGCACCGACCGCCGACCAGCGTCGATGCCGGCGTCGTCTGTACGTGTCGGTGACGCTTGGGAGCCACCCGCCGTCGTCCCGCTCGCGACCGAATCGAGCCGCCCGAACCCGATGGCTGCGAGCCCGCCGACAACGCCGAGCAGCGTCGTCACGACGCCGGCGTCGGTCGTCAGGACAAAAAATGAGAGCGCGACACTGGCAACGGTAACGGCCGTCACGTACCACCGACGGAGCGCAAAGTACGTCGTCAGGAACACCGGCGCCGCCGCGAAAGAACTGACCCACAGCCGAACGTTCGTAATCTGGAGCAATCGGCGACCGGTCAGCAGCTCGACGGTGTCGGCAAACAGCACGCCCACGGCTGGATTCGTCGTCAGGTTCGTCACGTACCACACCAGGCCGAGCCCAAACAGGCCCGCGCCGATGAGAATAGCCAACACCGGGTGCAGCACTCGCGTCAGCAACGCCCCCAACACCAGCGCAACGGCGGCGACTACCAGGAACTGCGTCGGCGAGCCGACCACATCGATGAGGTGGTACATCGTCCGCAAGGGGGCTCCGATCGCCAGCGCAACCGCGAGCAGCGCGAGGACGCGTGGCTGGGACCACGGGAGGCGACCCCGGCTCACGAGTCCACCCCCGAGAACAACGGGTTCTCGTGGCTCACAGTCAGCTCATCGAACGCCTCGGTCCGGTCGTCGACGCGCACTGTGACGCCGTCGTCGGTGGCGTTCACCAGTAGATCCGCGTCCGCCTCGCACTCGCACTGACCCGCGTCGGTACGGGCCAGCGCTTCCAGCAGCCGGCTCCGGTGGCGTTCGCCAAAGCCGGCTGGCACGCGCTGGCTGGGCGTCGACAGCTCGACGGTGAAGCCGCTCCGGAGCGCGCCGACGGCGACGGTGGCCGCGGCGGCCGCCATCGCGTCGCCGTTGCCGTCCGTCGACTGTGCGGCCACCAACAGCTCGCGGTCCCCGCTGTCGTCGTCGAACTCCGTGACCAGCAGGCCGTCGCGCTTGGCGCTCGATTTCCAGTGGATGTCCCGCAGCGAGTCGGTGGGGGTGTACTCCCGCAGCCGGTCGAACGTCTCGCGCTCCTCGGCGTCGGCTGTGAGGGTCCGAACGAACGCGTCGGCCCCGCCAAGGTGAGACACCGGCGGGAAAACCAGTACGCTGTCGGTCGCCTCGACGGTGCCGCTGGTGACCACCAGCCCGAACGTGTCGGTGAGCGTCACGTCGACCGGGCCCAGCTGGAACTCACCGCGGCGCTCGTAGGGCACGTCGAAGCTGACCGTCGACGGCAGCGAGCACCGCGCCGTTGCCGTTCCACCGATACCTTCGGCTCGCCGATCGGTGAGCCGGGCGATACCACTCCCGTCAGCGGTGAGTGTCAGCGATTGAGACTCGCCAACAAAGTCCCGGCGAAGCGGGGATCGCTCGACGCTTGGGAGTCCACGCAGAGACAGCTGGACGGCCGCGCCTACCACGGCGACAAAGAGCGGTGCGGCGATGGCGGCTACCCCCCGCTGGCCGAACTGCACACCGATGGCGGTCGCAGCGCCGGCGATAGTGAGGACGACGACGCCTCGGATCGTCGGGCGCATTCACTCGACAGCGACCCCATCGAGGGCCGCCCCAACGAGATCCTCGGCGGTCTGCTCGCTACTGTCCGTCCGGATGCGATGGGGGAGCACGACGGGGGCCTCAGCCTGGAGGTCGTCCGGAACGACGTACTCCCGCCCATTGAGGACTGCCCGAGCCTGTGCGGCCCGAAGCAGATTGATGCTTCCGCGTGGGCTCACGCCGAGGCGGGCGTGATCGCGAGTGTACGCGGCCAGCCGGGTCGCGTAGGCTCGAACCGGCTCTTCGACAGTGACCTGTGCGACTGTCTCGCGGGCCGTCTGGAGCTCCGACAGCGTTGCGACCGGCTCGAGTGTGTCGATCGGGTGGTTCCCGACGACCGCGCCGAGCATCGCCGTCTCCTCGGCAGCGTCGGGATAGCCCAGCCGCAGTTTCGTCATGAACCGGTCGAGTTCGGCCATCGGGAGGTCGTAGGCCTTGTGCCGCTCGACGGTGTTCTGGGTGGCGATAACCGTAAACGGCTGTGGAAGCTCGCGTGTCGTCCCGTCCACCGAGACCTGGCCTTCCTCCATCGCTTCGAGCAGCGCTGACTGGGTCTTGGGCGGCGCTCGATTTATCTCGTCGCCGAGCACGACGTTGGCAAAGACGGGGCCCGAGCGGAACTCGAACTCCCCGGTCTTCTGGTTGTAAACGTTGACGCCGGTGACATCGGTCGGGAGCAGGTCCGGGGTGAACTGGACGCGCTTGAACGCCCCGTCGACGCTCGCGGCGACCGACCGTGCCAGCATCGTCTTGCCGACGCCGGGGACGTCCTCCAGCAGGACGTGGCCACGGCCCAACAGTGCCGTGACGATGTGTTCGATGGCCTCGTGGTGGCCGACGATCACCTCCTCGACGTTCTCGATAACCGCGGTTGCGAGGCGGCTCGCGTTCTGGATCGGGCTATCCGACTGCTGACTGGCTGTCGTCTCTGTCATTGGTAGTACTGCTGGGCGGGCCTCGGCCGGAACCGCCGACCGTTCAGGGCGCGTGGTTCCAGTTGCCAGTCTGTTCGGAGCGAGAATATGTAACTCTGCTGGAGGGGTCGTTGAAATTGCATCTCGCTCTGCCCCGCGATACGTATACGGGTCGACAGAAGCCCTGATAGATATTCGCCGGGGTTTGGCGGAGGCGAATTTTATCACTCGTTCTGTCGACCCGTATAGATAGATCAGGCCCGGTCCCAGTCCTTGCACTCGACACAGACCAGGTCGCCCGCCTGCTGCCAGCGCCGCTCGACCGCCTCGCCACAGGTCCCACACGTGGCCGCCCCGTCGCTCCAAGCGTAGGTCGTCGTCGACGCGTCGGCATCTGCCGCCCCGGACTGCTCGCTCGACTCGCTATTGAGGAACTCGTCCAGTGATGCGTCTTCGCCCATGCGCCTTGCTGGGACCGCGCGCGGCAAATAGCTGTCTGCTCACTGCGCCGGGCGGTCAGCGAGCGCAAGCACAAAGTAGGGCCACTCCGAACAGACGGCTATGCAAACTCTCCTCATGCAGTTGCTCCAGAGTATCATCGACATGCCCGGGAAGTTCATCGATATCGCGCTGTACGACCCACTCTCGGCCGTGCTCATCCTCCTCGGTGCGGTGCTGGTCGGTGCCGCCTCGGCAGTCTTTGGCTACCTGACCCTTGGAGCTGTGGCCTCGCTTGTCGTCAGGCCTGGGAGCGGTCCGTCGCAGCCCCCAGAAGCGCAATAGCGTCCTCAATATCCGGACCCAGCGGCGAGGCGAAGACGACGCTGTCAGCGTGTTCTCGCAGTGCGTCGGTTCGTTCGGCCACGTCTTCGGGCGTGCCAGCGATACAGAACGCATCAAGCATCGGCTCCGTGACGAGTCCGAACGCTTCCTCGAAGTTCCCCGCCGAGATAGCGTCGCCGATGTCACTTGCGACATCTTGGTCGATACCGTGGCGGCCGAGCACCGGCGGCGGTGAGCCGGCGGCGACGAAGGCGACGGGCGGTCGGGCGGCCTCGCGGGCCGCGTCGGCGTCCTCGGCGACTGAGACGCTGGCGTAGGCCCCGAGGTCGAACTCGGTGTCGACCACGCGGTCGTCAAGCATCGAGTCGACCTGGTCGCGGGCCCAGGCGAGGTCTTTGGGGTGTGAGCCGTTATACAGGGCGCCATCGGCGTGTTTGGCGGCCATCTTCGTCATGTGTGGGCCCTGCGCGCCGACGTAGACCGGAATATCGCCGGTTTCGTAGTTCAGCCCCGCGTCGTCAGCCTGGAAGGTGCCGTCGTGGTCAACGCGCTCGCCGTCCCACAGCTGCTGGGCGACTTTGAACGTCTCTAGCACGCGACGCAACGCGTCGTCGTGGTCGAACCCGAGATTCCGAATCGTCGATTTGTCACCTGGGCCGACGCCGAAGACGGCGCGCCCGTCGCTCACTTCATCGAGCGTCGCGACCCGCGAGGCCAGCGTGACGGGGTGGGTTTCGTAGGGGTTGGCAATGCCCGGCCCCAACTGGACCTCGTCGGTCGCCTGTGCCATCGACGACAGCGCCATGAACTGATCGCGGTTGTTGTAGTGATGGCTCGCGAACACCGCGTCGAAGCCTGCGTCCTCTGCTGTGCGTGCGAAGTCGGTGAGCTGTGCCACTGGGTGTTCCGGTGTGATTTCAATCGCGTACATAAGACCACTCTCTGAGTGCGTCGCGGACTACGTCTTTGTCGTTCGGACGGTAGAGCTCGTCGCTGCCGGCGTGGTCGCCAAAGTCGAACTCCCGCACCACGGCGACCGGTGTGCCGCCGTCGCCCTCGCCGGTGACGAGATTGCCGGCGGCGGCGAGTTCGTCGACGACCGCCTGCACTGTCGCGCTGAGTTCCCGCCCTTCCCGATCCGATTCGCCCCGCCAGTCGCGGGCGGCGGCCATCCCGGCCCAGCCAAGCGCGACGCCGCGCTGGCCCAGGCGGAACGGGCGGCCAGAGGTGTCGGTGACGATGACTGCCACGTCCACGTCCAGCCTAGTTTGCAGTCCCGACCGGATCCGCTCGGCGCAGTCGGTCGGGTCCTCTGGAAGCAAGAGGAGGTCGGCACCGGGGACGTTCGACCGGTCGATGCCCGCGTTGACCGTGATGTGACCGAAGCGCGTGACCGCCAGAATAAACGGCGCCTCAGTCAGTATCTCCTCGCTCTCCTCGATAATCGCCTGTGCGAAGCGGGGGTCTTTCTCCTCGCCAGCGATGGCGGCGATACCGTCGGCGATGCGCTCGGCGCGCTCGCTCGCCGGGAAGTCATCGAGATTTGCCTGTCGGTCCGCAGCCTTCGAGACGATAGTGCTTGCCACACAGACCACGTCGCCGTCCTGTAGGTCCGCCTGCTCGGCGATACGTCGGGCGACAGCGTCGCCGCTTCGAACTTCTGGTAGTCCCTCGACCGCGAAGACCTCCATACCTCATCTGTGGCCTCCGCGGGAAAAAGGACGCCGTTACTTGCAAGGCCCGCAAACAGTGGCAACGGCTGCCGGTAGCCTTTGCTGGCGGCTGTCGCAGTGAGAAATATC
>JAQCNK010000130.1 GCA_028275075.1 Haloarcula sp.
TGGGAGGTAGAAACGCTGTTTCGTGAACTGAAGACGCAGTACGAGTTGGACGAGTTCGACACAAGCGACCCGGATGTGGTGAAAATTCTGCTGTATGCGGCGTTGCTGTCACTGCTGGTGAGTCGTGAGCTGTTGGATCTGGTCACCGAGCAGGCCGACGATGAGATTGTGTTTCCGCCGGAACGCTGGGCGGCGACCTTCCGGTCGCACGCCCAGCTCATCCTCCACGAACTCGGTGAGTATCTCGGGTACTCGCCACCGCCGTTGCTGGAGCGGCTGATCGAGGACGCTCAGAAGATCCACCAACAACGACCGATCTTACAAGAGACGCTCGTTGCCGCTACACAACCGAGGTGTGAGTCTTAGCTAAAGACGAATGACTAAGCGGCTTTGTGAAGTACTGACCTTCGACGTTCCACGCGAAAGCGTACTTGAGAACCGAGGAAACGCGCAACCTGAATATCCCCTTCGGGGAATCCTCGCCCTTTATATCGGGGAGGATGTCAATCAATTCATCTCTTACACGGAGTCCGGTACGTCTGTGTCTTCCCGCGGGCTGTAGGTTTCCTCCAATATACAAAAACAGCGCAGTAACCCTCTATCGTCGGAATACGGCACATTTACACTTTGCACACGGGGTGTGATGAGAACCTATCAGTGGATACACTCGTGATCAGGGATGGGTCTGTCTCAAATAGAAAACTATGCTTCAACTGTGGAACCCTGTTGACTGTTCGTGCGTAAAAACGGCGCTATCGACTATTAACGGCTTAATCTAATCTCAAATTCTTTCTCGTTCCTACTGTTTTCACTCTGGACGAGGGGTGTGTAGATACCACTTTTCCAAGTGCACCAAAATCAAATAGCACACGGGGTGTGGGAAATCGATAATCAGATGTATTGACCCCTCATTCGTCCGGATTGACTGGCCCTTTATATTTGGACGTGACCTTGTCCCCCTCTCTCCACTGCCAGTAGTAGTAGCGGTTGTCGTTGATCTCCTTGATCGTGATCGTGGCCTTCGCCGGGACGACGTCCGGCAGATCATCAGGGCGTTCTTCGATCTCGTTCTCATCTGAGTCCTCTCCGAGACGTGCCTCGCGAGCTTTGTGCTCAGCTAACTCTTCAGCGTAGCGGGTAATGTGCTGGAGTTGTTCAGAAGAGGACTCGTTGAGCGTATTGACGAGGTCTGTCGGGAGTTCCGCCGGCGGCGTCGGTGGCTCGTAAGACATGAACGGTCGCCTCTTGTTAACCAATAAAACGCGTATCAAGATAGATTTGTTGGTTAATCGGATATCGTCTCGTCACGCGCTGAAGAGTACGAATAGCAAACTATTCACGAATAGCAATCGGCACGCTGTCGATGTCAAGCAGACGGCAATCAAAGAAACCTCACCGTAGCGGAGGTCAATAACTCAATTGGTCCTGTGAAGCTCACGACCATTCTCTCTCTGACTCCCGGTAGGAAACGTCGAGATCGAGATCGTCGTACATGCGATCGAGCATAGCGAGTGCCGACTGAAACGTCGCATAATGCTCCCGCATACGCTATCGTCTCGCGCCGAGAGATGACTGGATATCCTTCGACGTGGTCGGGGTCGAGCACGGAACGCTCGTCGAGGACGACTTGGAGAGGGTCTTCAAACGAGTCCTCCGGTCGACGCTCAAATCCTATCGGGATTCCAAATTGTTCGAAAAAACGCTGCCAGGCGTCGACGTCCTTCTCAAGGACGGCAAGAAAGAGCGGGTAGTCGTCGGGCTCGCGACCAACCTGATAGCCCCCTTGGGTCCACACGTAGACGGCGTCCACCTGTATAAAGGCGAACGGCCAGTCACCGAACTGTGGGAGTACGTACGCCTCTTCGATGGACGGTGGATTCACGGCGGCACTCGTGGCCGGCAGGTCTCGTGCCGCCTTACGGACGCGATCGTCGGTCACGAACAGTCCGTCATCATATCGCGGGGGTTTCGTCATGCCGCGTGCAACATCTGCACTAATCCCGGTGCCGTCCCGGGATTTCCGATCTCCACTGGAATAGGGTTCGTTAGACGCACATGGAACTCGAACCCATCGCCCCCGACGCGGCCGTCGAACTGTATCTCGAAGATAGGCGGAGCGAACTCTCGGACGCCTCGCTGTACGGCCACCGCTCACGACTCGGCCACTTCATTCGGTGGTGCGACGAGCGCGACATCACGAATCTGAACGGCCTCTCCGGTCGGGACCTGCATCGGTTCCGGTTGTGGCGACGGTCGGAGGGTGACCTCGCCCCGATCTCCGAGAAAACGCAGATGGACACGCTTCGGGTGTTCATCCGCTGGTGCGCCACTATCGATGCCGTCCCCGCGGACCTGCACGCGAAGGTCGTCTCCCCGAGCATGTCCGATGACGAGGAGACGTGCGACGTGATGCTGGACCGCGAGGTGGCCGAGACGATACTGGACCACCTCTCGACCTACGAGTACGCATCCCGGCGCCATGTCTGTCTCCTCTTGATGTGGCGGACGCTCCTCCGCCGCGGGGCGGTGCGCGCGCTGGACGTGGGTGACTACGATTCCACCGAGATGTCTCTCAGTATAGCTCACCGGCCGGAGACGGGAACGCCGCTAAAGAACGGTTCTCGAGGCGAGCGGTACATCGGTCTCCACGAGGGGACGTGTGCGGTACTGGACGCGTACCTCGCTGACCGTCGGGCCGACGTGGAGGGTGAACACGGGCGGGAGCCGTTGCTGGCGACAGCGAAGGGGCGCCTCCACGTGACGACCATCCAGAGCTACGTCTACTCCGTCACGCTCCCATGCACGTACACGAACGCCTGCCCGCACGGTCGTGTCATCGCCGAATGCGGGGCTGCGAAGACACGAACGGACGCCTCGAAATGTCCGTCCTCGTTGTCACCGCACGCCGTACGTCGGGGTGCCATCACTCACTGGCTCGCGTCGGACGTGCCGGAACCGGTGGTGAGCGCTCGCGGGAACGTCTCGATGGATGTGCTGAAGAAACACTACGACCGGCGGTCCGAGCGCCAGAAGATGGAACAGCGACGCAAATATCTCGACGAGGTGTAGCGTTCAGGTTCTGGCCTACTCTCCCGTACGGAAGGGCCGAGAACGTGGCCGCGCCGTGAACGGGGTCGCCGACACCTCCTTCGACTGGAACTGGTTGTGGACATCGCTTCGGGCCGGCGCGGTACCTGCTGCTGAATTCGGGTCGAGATGACACCTCGCCAACCGTTTCGATATTAAAAATTGTAATAATGAACAAATCTGATATAGGAAATCGTACGTGTTTACCCTAAGAAGGATTTCGGCACTCTCTCGTAGGTTGCCCCTGACCTGACAGTAGAGCAATGCAGTCGACAGGGTATTCTCCGAGGGACGGTCTCCGGCAGGGAGACCGTCCCGCGTCGTCTGCACCGGCCGGGGGGAGTTGTGATGGTCGCTAACGAGAAAGTGGAGCAACTGCTTGAGCGGATCACTGCGCTCGA
>JAQCNK010000135.1 GCA_028275075.1 Haloarcula sp.
AGGCTACTGCGTCGCTTCGAGCACGACTGTCAACGTCGTCTCGCCCCGCTCTATCGTCGTGGTCACGTCGACTCCGACCGCCAGGATGTGCGTTCGGTCGACGCGTTCCTGGATGACGACGCTTCGGTTGGTGTGACAGGCGCCAAACTCCCGGCCTGGCCCACCGGGGCAGTTCGCCGACTGCCAGGCCCGGGCCGCCGTCGCATTGTACGTTATTTCGGTGATCGTGCCACGTTCCATCTCGGCGGTGCCGAGTCGGGAGCGAACCGGTTCGAGCGAGCCACGGAACGCCGTCACTGCAGCCGTCCGGTCGGTCCACGCGTACCGTCGTGGGATGGACTCGCTCTCTCTGGTCACGGCGCGATCAAGGACGCGCACGCTGTCGGCCATCGGGTCGTCGACCGCGCTCGCCGCACGCACGTCGTCGTGGTAGCCGAGCTGGAGATAGGCGAGTACGACTGGGGCGAGTGCGACGGCGACTAACACCGCAGCGACGAGGACTAACTGGCTGCGTTGGTTCACGCGTACCACACCTCGATTCGGACTGTCCCAGCTCCTGTCGACACCGTGGCTGTCCCCGTCGTTGTACGCCGTGGCACCGCTGTCCCGGCCGATCCATAGGGCGTCCCGACACGAAAGAACACGTTGGCCGGGAGAATTCGCTCGACGCGCCGCTCCAGATTGTCGGATTCGCGGTCGAACGCTCGCTGGCTCATCATGACCTCCCGAAGCCGAGTCGTCCCATTGTGCCGGGCAGGATCAGTCTGCAGTATCGTCGCCGTGTCTTCGGCGTACGCCGTCAGCTGTGGCCCTCGCGTGTCAGGTGCCGGTGTCACTAATGCAAACCCAAGTGCAACACCCAGAATCAGCGTCGCTCCAAGTGCCACCTCGACGAGCGACAGCGGTAGTTGTGCTCTAGACATCGACTGTCACCGAAAGCGTCCGCTTGGTCGTCCGCGGCGTCTTGTAACGTATTTCGACCGTGCCGCGCTCGACCCGACCCGGTGTCTGGAACTCGAGTTGTGTCGTCCGATACGGTGTCAGACCAACCTCGTAGGTGCCTCGGAGGCCGCTGTCGTTGTGCAGGCGAACCTGCTCGTTGACCCGTACCGTCCGGACCGCCGCCGTGTCGTTCGGCGAGAAGGTGATCGTCGCGCTCGTGGCCCGGCGCGGCAGTGTGACCTGCCGACTCTCAGGCTTGATCGTCCGCGCATCTGTTCGCACGATGAGGACGAGTCGCCGAACCGTCGTGCCGCCCGTCGCGTCGCCGGTTGTCGCCACCACGTCACTGTTGAGCGTCACCTCGACGGCGTACCCTGTGACCGCGGGCATCTCGTTCCGCAGCGCCTGGCCGTCGAAGGTGTCGACTCGGGAGCCGTTCAGCACGTTCGCTCGCTCGGTGACGGGACCGTCCGCGGCGACCAGCCGCTCAGCGGTAGCCGTGGCGACCCTTCGTTCGTCGGGCGTCCGCTCGGCGCTTGCGATGGCCGAATTAGCCAGCCCCAGCCCGAGTGCCGTCACCAGTGTCAGCAGGACGAGCGCCACGGCGACGGCGGGCAATGTGGTCTGTGCCCGAGTCCGGACTGCGGGCTTCACGGCTGCTCCTCCTCCAGTCTTACGGTCAGATTGTCCCGTGACCCCGTCACGTCAACTACTGTCTCTGCACCGCTCTCCCACACTCCAGTGACGTTTTGCACCCGGTCGGGCAAAATCGGGCGGGCGTGGCCGCCGACTTCGTCGTCGGGGTGATGGAGAAGTAGATGCGTGCCGTTGGCCCGGATTCGGTAGCCGGCCCCGTGAATTGTTGCCGGGAGATCAACCCGGCGTTTCGCGGTGGCCGCCCGTCCCCGCGGTGGGACCGTTCGCTCTATCTCTGCGGTTGCTTCCGCCAGTGCGCGCTCGCCCAGTTGCGCCCCCACCGCCCCGCGGTAGGCCGGAACTGATCCGCCGTACAGCACTGTCGTCAACAGTGTGATGTACAACATCACGATAGATAGCGAGAGCAGCTTCTCGACGACCGTGCTGAGTCCGCGGTTATCCACTGGCCACCTCCGTGTTCGTCCGGTGGCGGACCAGCTGTAGCTCCTGGTTGCCTGCGACGCTCGCGACGACACTCGGGACGCCGTCACCGTCGATATCTCTCGTGGTCGTCCCAAGCCCACGGCCACGCAGGTGCCGGGCTAGCGGGTCGGGTGTCTCCGTCTCGATGGCGACGCGGTAATCGGCCCACGGGAGCGAAGTCCGGTTGTGTGTCACGTTGGTCCCCAACCGAGCGGTGACACCGCCGCTCCCGCCGACGGACACGTTGCGCTCGCCCAGCATGACCGCGCCAATCAGCAGAGTGTTGTTGTCTCGGGTGACCGTCACTGGCGGGCCCCGGATCAGCCGGGCGTTGCCCGGTGTCCCTCGCGTGATAGCATCGCCGACGAAGCCGACCCGACTCGACCCCGACGTGTAGACGAGCCCCCCGATGTCGATCTCGCGACGAACGACGCTGCCGTTCAGGATTCGCAGTTGTCGCTCTACCGTGGCGAGTCGCCCCTCGCTGAACCGTACGTCGATCCGACTCGGACCCGTTTCTTCTACCGGGCGAAACTCGCTGTCGAGTGCGCTCGCGACGCGGCGCTCGTCGGCCGTCGCGGTCTGCCCGTCGATGATACCGCCAACTACCGTCGATAGCCCGCCCAGCGCGATTGTCGTAATACCTAAGAGAAGGACAATGCCGACGACGTGGGACTGAGCGCGCCTGCTCACACCAACCCCACCCCCGCGAAGACGCCGTAGGCCGCGAGCACCAGCGCCCCGGAGTGGAGTAGCGCCTCGTAGAACCCCCGGCTGGCTGTGCCGGCAAACCAACCCGAGGACAGCATCGTCGCCTGAGTCACGACGTAGAACCGATAGCGCTCCCGAGCTGGGTCGATAGCTGTCGGATCAAACGCCATCGTCTCACTGCTAGCGACAGCTGAGAGCTGCGCGAACTCCGAGAGGACGTAGACATTCATTGCGACGGTGATCCCGACGACAAGCAGTGCCGTCGTCCACCCGACTGCGACGTACACTAAAAGCGACGAACGAAGCGATTTGCGCTGGTGGTAGAGCCGTCCTATCTCTGTCTGCAACGTTTCGAACACGTCCTCAGCCTCGCTACCCGCATCAAGCGCCCCGACGACGAGCCCGATGGTCTGTTCGGCCATCGGCGTCCCGACGCGGTCGACGAAATGATCGAGCGCGGCTGCCCGTCGGTCGTCGGCCGCGTCGACAGGGGTATCGGCCAGCGAGAGCGTAAACGAGAGTGAATCGACGTCCTCGGCCAGTGCACCTAGCTGCACGTCCTCGGCGACCCGGCGAACGGCCTGGGGGAACGGCCGTCCCAGCGCGACGTGGCCGGCGACGGCGTGAACGAAGTCCTGTATCTCGCGATCTTTCGCGTCGTCGCGCCGCGCTCGGCGGATAGCCACCAGCCCGACGGGGATGCTCACTCCGACGTACGACAGCAAGAGGACGTTCACGGGTCGATAGCCCAGCGTCCAGAGCCCGCCCGCAAGCGCCAGCCCCAGCGGCAGACAGACCGACAGCGCGCTTGCGGGGTTCGACGCGAGCGTCTGGACGACTCCGACAGCGCTTTGTGGGCGGCTGTAGCTCGGTGCCGCGGTGTTGCGCGGCCGCAGGCTCGTGACGACGAACGCGGCAGTGAGTCCGGTCACCAGTACGAACGCTGCGCTCCCGTAGACGACGAGCGTGCGGGTCGAAGTCGTCCCTAGCGGCGTCGCGATGGGCCGGGAGAGTCCTGGCGCGAGCACACTCATAACCGTGATGATGAGAACGAGAAGCACTGGAACCACTAGCAGGACGACGAACAGCTCCGCCAATAGTTCCAGATACCCCGTCGCCCGCTCGTGCCGACGGCTCTGCTCATGCGAGAGGAGCCGCCCCTCCATTTCGAGATACCCTTCCAGCGCGTCGGCGCTCTGGTTCGCGTGTTCGCGGAACTTCAGTAGGAACGGGGCCAGCAGGTCACGTGACGGTGTCTCACTGGCTATCTGTTCGAGACCAACATCGAGGCTACCGGTGAGGGTCCCGCGGTTGAGTACACGCCGAAACTCCACGGCTGTCTCCCCGTAGGCTTCCTGTTCGGCAACGGCCCGCAACATCTCCGTGCGGTCGTGGGTCCCCGATGCGAGTACGCGCAGATATCTGACGGCGCCGGGCAGGGTCGTCGCGATGTCCGCTCCGCGGGCCTGTGCAACCCACGAGAGATATCGGTTGCCTAGCGCCAGAACAAGCCACCGCGACCCGACCCCGACGGCCAGGGAGAGCACGAGCGCCACGGCCAGCCGAGAGACAGGCGGTAACGCCAGCCGGTTAAGGACCGGAACGCCTTGTCCCAGTGCCGCGATGAGACGGTCGAAGGTACTCGCCGGCAGCGCCAGTGTAAGCGCGCCGGCTGTCATACTCGCGGCGACGAGTACGAGCCACGCCAACCCGTATATCCGCGCGAGATACAGCCCGAATCCGGTGTCGGGGTGGGCTGCCCGGTATCGCTCCCGCGTCGTGTTGTGACGGTCGTCGTCCGTGTGATGGGCGAAAAGCGCGTACAGCCCGCGGTCCAGCAGTCCGAGCGTGCGGCCATCAGTCGTCATCGGCTTCTACCTCCAGATGTAGCGGATCCGTCTCACGGCCCTGCCTGCGAAGCCGTTCGACGGTTGCCGCCTCGTTGGTTGCCAAGTCGGCTAGGACACCGAACAGCTCCTGGAAGTCGGTGATTCCTTCCCTAACGAGATACTTCACGTACCGGTGGCGACGGTGGAACGTCTCCTCGACGGTCTCGGCCGGTTCGTCCCGGAGTGTCGCGAGTCGGTCGAAGATACCGGTCTCGACGCGGCGCCGGTCGTCGCCGAGCTGCGGGTGGTCGTACCCGAGCTCGAACGATCCGTCCGGGCAGTGCCGACAGAGCGTGTTGTAGTGGATCCGCCTGCCGTCCTTCTCGATAGTCTCACTCTGGCCGCTGTCGAGTGGTTCGTCGAGGAACTCGACGACCTCGCCCACGTAACGTTGCTCGCCGACGTGGCGCGGGAAGACGACAACATCGATTTCGCTCAGCAGGTACGTCGGGACGCCCTTCTCGATGATTCGGTTGACGAGTGTCTCGATATCTGCCGCGTGGGTGGTTCCGAGTACGCCATGGCCAGTATAAGGTAGGAATCTATTAGTAGATAGAGCCGCTTGGTATAGATAGAGTCACGCAATGGCTGACACAGACAAAAAATCCGCAATGACCTACCCAACCCCTGAGCAGTATCAGGGGTGGAAAGACGACGCCGAAGAGATGGATATGTCTGTATCTGAGTGGATGCAGGCAATGATTGAAGCCGGTCGCAAGAAGTTTGATGCACAGGTCGAACGTGACGAAAGCGCCGAACAACTCCGTAGGCAACGGAACGACCTGAAAACGGAGCTAGACCGCGCCCGTAGCCGAATTGAAGAGCTTGAAACTCAATTACATCACGGCGAAAAGGCAGAAATCCGCGAGTTTATCGAAGAGAATCCCGGTGCCACCTTCGAGGACATTACCCGCCACATCATTGATACCGTTCCCGAACGGGTGAACCGGCACTTAGACGAACTGGAAGGTGACGCCCTGTATATCGATGATGATGAGTACTACCCGGAGAGTGACAGCTAATGTCGGGAGCAAAGACGCCACATGACCGACTTGGTGTGTTCAAGCAACTGGCCGACGTTCCCAACAGTCGCCGGCTGCACCAATACGCAAGCGCATATGAGGGACAAGATACGTGGGCCAGCTACCGGGCGACTGCCGACCTTGGCGAGCGTATGTCTGAAGATTGGGGTTTGTTCTCCCGTCGCTGGAAAGACCACACTGAGGAACGTGGGCGACACCATGCCTTAGCCCAGCCCAGTGACGTAGAAGCGTGGTCCGAGTGGATGTTAGACAGTTTCTCGATGAACAGGGCTTACCAACACTGGAACGTCATTGAAGGCTTCTACGACTGGCTCAAGTGGCATACAGAACACCCACACACATACAATCCGTTCCACATGGCCGCTGTCGAACCGGAGAGTAGCACCCGAAAGATATGGTCCCGAAAAATGGAGAAAGCATGAGTGACAACCCCCGACAAGAACTGGCCGATGCATTTGGCCGTGAACTCGACCCGCTAGCACAGTTTGAAGAGACGTTCATAGAAACCGAAATTGACCCGTTTGAACTGTATGAGGAAAACCGGCTAGTCAGCAAGGACATATCTGACGCCGCTGTTGGGGAGTATCGCCGGACCTTCCGCCAGTGGTGCGATTTCATGGACCAACAAGGGCGACACCCCGCCTGTCCGAACGAAAGCCACGTCACTGGATTCATCGAATACCACCGAGACGAACGTGGAAACTCGGTCGGAACTATCCAGAACCGGCTTATGTATCTGAACCAAGCCTATCAGTACTGGCAAGACGACGCCGCTTTCCCTCACCCACAGGATTACAACCCGATTGACTTGGCGAAAGCCACTGCTGATTTGACCGATGATGGACCCAAGGAACCGCCCCGACTGACTGTGGATGAACTACGCGAGCAGGTTGAAGAGATTACCAACATCCGGAACCGGGCAATTGTCCTAATGCAGCTCAAGCTTGGGCTTCGCGCAACCGAATTGTGTAATATCAAACTGTCAGAAATCCACCTGTCGAACCGGGACGTTCGGGACCACTACGACAACATGGGCGACGCCAAGGAACTGAAAGAGCGGGACCGGAAAAATGCCGTCTATATCCCACATGAGAGAGACGGAAACAAGTCGCGCGTCCCACGTATGCTACCTTTGGATGATGAACTACGCCGGGCGCTTCTCCGGTATCTGCTAATCCGACCAGACAACGGTGAACCGTGGCTGTTCCTGTCTCAAAGCAGGCGGGAGCAAATGACCAAACAGGGAGTAAACGAAATCTGGAAAGACGCCTTCCAACCGGAGTATGCTGAAACCGAGGACCACAGGGGTATCACTAGCCACTTCGGGCGTCACCGCTTTACCACCTACTGGCGTGTTGAACAAGACTTGAACCGAGAGCTAATCAAGTATATGCGGGGCGATACGGCTGGCTCTGCTAACCTCAAGGACAGAGGGGCAATTGACGAGTATATTCACACCTA
>JAQCNK010000191.1 GCA_028275075.1 Haloarcula sp.
ACAGCTACCAGCATAACTCTTCCACTGCGTACCGATAGTTTTCAATCGCTCCAGTCCTAACGCCCGATAATGACTGGGACCGAAGCGACGGCTGCGGGAATCACGGGCCGGTACACTGAGACCGAGGCGGAGCGACTGCTCACTTTCGAGAGCGCGAACGGCACCGCAGCTATCGCCCAGAACGTCGACGGGTACGCAATGTTGAAGGTCCGGCCGAGCGCTGACGGGGACGAACTCGAGCGCTACTACGGGTTCGACATGGCGCTGGACCACGCGGCCGAACTACTTGGAACGTCCCCGAAGGCCTTGCCCGTGCCCGATGCGGCCGAAGATATGGGGATGTGACCATAGCGGCCGACCGAGGGCCTGCTTCGATAACGAACCATACGGTCAGTTGTAAGCCATTGCCAAACCCGACTCGGCAAATCACCGGTACATCGTTACAACCGACCGTATCACAGGGCAAGAGTCAAACAAGGCGACGTGGTAGCGTTTCCCATGAGCGTCGAGCAGGAGCAGGACGAACGCACTATCCGCTGTCTTGTCGCGAAGGTCGGACTGGACGGCCATGACAGGGGAGCCCACGTCATCGCCCGCGCGCTGCGGGACGCTGGGTTCGAAGTCATTTATTCGGGACTACATCGGTCGCCCGAGGAGGTGGTGCAAGCCGCTGTCCAGGAGGACGTCGACGTAGTCGGTATCTCTATCCTCTCGGGGGCCCACAAAACTCTGGTCCCCAAGATTCTGGATGGTCTGCGGGAGTACGACGCCTTCGAGGACCGACTCGTGCTGGTGGGCGGCATTGTCCCCGACGGCGACCAGGCCGAACTCCGTGAACGCGGTGTCGACGAAATCTTCGGCCCCGGCGCGTCGATGGAAGAGATGATACGGTATATCCGGCAGCAGGCGCCCGAGCGATGAGCGAACTCGTCGACGATCTGCTCGCCGGCAAACACAGCGCGCTGGCTCGCGTCATCACGAAGATTGAGAACCGGTCGCCGGGGTACCGGGAAATCGTCTCTGCGCTGCACCACCACACTGGCTCCGCCGAAATTATCGGCATAACCGGCAGTCCGGGCGCGGGGAAATCAACGCTCGTAGACAAGATGGCCGCACAGTATCGCGAGAGAGGCCACACTGTCGGCGTTATCGCCATCGACCCCTCCTCGCCGTATTCGGGCGGTGCGGTCTTAGGTGACCGAATCCGGATGGCCTCGAACGCCGGTGATATGGACGTGTTCTTCCGGTCGATGTCTGCACGTGGCTCACTGGGCGGGCTCTCGACGGCGACCACTGATGCCGTCACCGCGCTCGACGCGTTCGGGAAAGACTACGTCATCGTCGAGACCGTCGGTGCAGGACAGAACGAAGTCGACATCGTCAAAACCGCGGACACCGTCGCCGTGCTCGTCCCGCCGGGCAGCGGCGACGACGTGCAGATGCTGAAGGCGGGCATCCTCGAAATCGGAGATATCTTCGTCGTCAATAAGGCCGATCTCGACGGCGCTGACAGGACAGTGCAGCAGTTGCGCGAGATGTTGCAGGGCCGCTCGACGGCGGGCCACCACGGGGCCTCCGGATCCGAGATAGCCGAGACAGACGCGGATGTTAGCGAGAGCGAGGCCTGGGAGCCGCCTATCGTTGAAACGGTCGCCAACCGCGGTGAGGGCGTCGAACAGTTCCTCGCGACCCTGTCCGACCACGGCGACTACTTGGACCGGACCGGCGGGCGCGAACAGCAGGCCAGAGACCGGTTTGCCGCCGAAATACGGACACTGCTGCGCGAAGACGCCAACCGGTTGCTCGCCGGAGAACTGCACCGTCAGGGGGGTCTCGACGAGCACGTCGATACGGTTATGGCCCGCGAGACGGACCCATACACCGTCGTCGACGACGTGCTTGCGCCACTACGGGAGTGTCTGGACGAGGAATAGTATAAACAGGCGGCAGGCCTAGGTTGGTGTATGAAACTTCGTAACGCGCTCGGCGCCGCAGTCGGTGCGGTCGGTGCGGTCACGCTCACAAATCGGGCCCTCCGCTCCCGGGCAGATGAGTTCGACCCGTTCCTCCCCGGCGATCAGCAGACCTACCGCTGGCGGGGGCTCGACGTGGCATATACCGAGGCCGGTGATCCCGACGACCCTGATCTGGTCCTTCTGCACGGAATCAACGCCGCCGCCTCGAACCACGAGTTCCACGCGGTTTTCGACGCGCTGACCGAAGTCTACCACGTCATCGCGCCGGACCTGCCCGGCTTCGGCCACACCGACCGGCCACCGTTGCTGTACTCGGCATCGCTCATGACGACGTTCGTCCGGGACTTCCTCACTGACGAGAGCGAGGACCCAACGGTCGTCGCCTCTTCGCTGACAGGCGGCTACGCGGCGATGGCCGCCCGCGACGTCGAAGTTGACGAGTTGGTCCTCATTTGTCCGACCGGCAGCTCAATGGGCGGACGATCCGTTTTGCGGCGCTCGCTCGTCCGCGCGCCGGTCGTCGGGCAGGCCATCTACAACCTCATCGGCTCGAAAGCCTCGATTCGGCACTTCCACGCCGACCACGGCTACTACGATATCGGAAAACTCACTGACGAGGTCGTAAACCACGAATGGCAAAGCGCCCACCAGCCCGGCGCCCGGTTCGCGCCGGCGTCGTTCATCGCGGGCTTTCTCGACCCCGAGGAAGATCTGAGCGCTGTCCTCGGCGAACTCGACGTTCCGATAACGCTGGTCTGGGGGGAAGACGCCGAGATTACGCCGCTTTCCGACGGGCGAGTGCTGGCCGACGAAGCCGACGCGGGGCTGATAGTCTTTGGCGACTCGTTGTTGCTGCCCCACGTCGAACACCCCGAGGAGTTCGTCGACGTGGTTCGTGGCGGGAGACACACGGACTGAGACCGGGGTGTCACACTACCGGAAAGGCAGTCACAGCGTGTCAGAGGACACTGCGCTTACTGTCGCTGAATTTCGAACGCGTGCCCGCGTTCGGTGTCGAAAAGCGTCGTATCTTGGACGAAGAGCTAGATAGCCAATTAACTCGATTTGGTACAGCGATCAGTAGAAGCCGCCGGCGGCTACCGGGGCCGAAACACCACTGCCCGATCGCCGGTCGTCTCGCGCTCGCCGACCTCGATACCGACCACGTCGCCGATGGAAACATCTTCGGGATCGACGCCCCGGACAAGCCCGGTAATGGAGACGGGGCCAAAGTCAGCGATAGCCGTAACGTAGGGGGCGTCGTCTTTGAACTGCGGCGTGGCAACGGCAACGGTGGTGTGTGTCACGATATCGCCGCTATCGGGGAGTGGCTCGTCGTGGAGGTCCCGCGAGCCACAGTCAGGACAGACCCGCCTGGGGGGGAGCCAGCCGTGCCCGCCATCACATTTCAGATAGTAGCCCTCGCCAGCCTCAATACTGTCGAGCCAGTCGTCATATTCGCCGTTGAGCGGCGTCTCAGTCATTCTTTCACCTCCATCACGTGGACCGTGGTGGAGGCGACAGTGCCACCAGCGTTGTGTGCGACACCGACAGTGCTGTCGGGGGCGGCATCGGCGCGCGGGTGAGTGCCCTCAAGCACCCAGGCGATGGTAGCGAGCTGGGCAACCCCCGTTGCGCCGACGGGGTGGCCTTTTGCCTTCAGGCCACCGGAGAGATTGACGGGTATCTCGCCGTCGCGGGTCGTCGTCCCCTCGGTCGCGGCGTGGATACCCTCACCGGGTTCAAACAGCCCCAGAGATTCGATTGCGAGCACTTCGGCGATGGTGAAACAATCGTGTACCTCCGCGAAGTCGACATCGTCGGCTTCGATACCGGCGTCGGCGTAGGCCTCTGCAGCGGCCTTATCGGCCGCGGGCGTCCGAGCGATTTGGGGCCGGTCCTGCAGAGCGAGGTTATCGCCGCCTTGGCCCGTCCCGCTGATAGCGACCGGGGCATCGAGACCGTGGTCCGTCGCGTACTCCGCAGTCGTCAGCACCGCGACGGCTGCGCCGTCGGTAATTGGGCAGGAGTCATACAGCCCCAACGGCGCGGCCACGGTCGGTGCGTCCATCGCCTCCGCGACCGTGATCGGCTTCTGAATCTGGGCGTGGTCGTTACCCAGTGCGTGCTCGTGGTTCTTGACGGCGACGTGAGCGAGGTCCTCGGGGGAGCCACCGAACTCCTCGAAGTAGGCCCGTGCCATCAGCGCGTACGCCCCGGGGAAAGTCATCCCAGCGCGTATCTCGTAAAGGTCATCAGCGGCGATTGCCAGCGCGTCCGTCGCCGCCGCAGTGCCGATGTTGGTCATCCGCTCGGCGCCACCGACTACGACGACATCGCTTTCGCCGTTTCGCAGTGTCTTTACCGCCTCACGGACGGCTGCTCCGGCGGATGCGCAAGCGGTCTCCAGACGCGTCGCGGGCGCGTCGATACCGATAGCCTCGGCCATCAGCGGCCCCTGGTGGCCCTGGTGTTCGGCAATTTCACCCATGAAGTTCCCATAATAGAGTGCGTCAACATCGTCGGGGTCGACGCCCGACTGGTCGAGCGCTTCGAGTCCAGCCTCGGCGAAGAGGTCACGACCAGTTCGCTCGGGATGTTTCCCGAACTGTGTGACACCCGCCCCCGCGATACGTGGGTCTGTCATTACCTCGGGGTGTGTCCTGAGTAGGTAAATGTTTGCCGCCAGGGTGAGTTTTTGCCACACGTTTCGATGGAAAAATAACGACCTGCGCCGTTTCAGACGGATTGGTGTGGTGATCGTCCGACGAGGTGAGCCAGCGGGGCTGGTCAGAGACAACAACAATCATCAGCCGGCGGTATCAGTCGACTATCTCCGCGATCCGGCGCGGTTCGCCGGAC
Organism: Haloarcula sp.; assembly: GCA_028275075.1. GTDB lineage: Archaea > Halobacteriota > Halobacteria > Halobacteriales > Haloarculaceae > Haloarcula. The sequence continues at coordinate 4,839 of JAQCNK010000191.1, forward strand.
AGCGATGGGTCGGGTTCGACGATCTGGAGCACTTCGTGGTCGGTCACGTCTGGGTAAGACTTCTGGACAGCGTCCTCGATGAGCGACTTCTCCAATCTGAACTCCGTGCCGTCGTAGACCACATCAACACCTTGGTCGTCAAAGGAGAGCACAGTCATAGACGCGGGTAAGCGATCTGTGGATAAAAGCGTACTCGCTCATGGGGGTGTCCGCTACATGTTCACACTCGACTACTGGCTGTTCGAAAAGTGTACCGTTCGTCACTGCCCCACACAGTTTTGTCAGACGGAAGTCAGACGCCCGTCGTGCGATGCCTCAGGATTTAACACAGTCGGCACGCGATGTGTGGTTGTGCAATTCGGCTCCGACCCGCTCTCCGAACTCACGATTCCGGACGGCACGACTGTCGAGGAACACGACCTCGTGACAGATGGAGACGTGGTGGTCGGCGGCCAGAGCACGGTTGCGTTCGGCATCCGCTGCCGGTCGGTAATCGCGGACGAGCGCGTCCGGTTTGGCGGGGATATCGAGGCCGAGCGCGATTGTCGACTCGACATGTGGTGTGACGTGAGCGACAATGTGCTGGTCGGCGAAGATGCGTACATCGGCGAGCGGGTTCATATCGGCGGCGAACTGCGCGTTGCTGGTGACCTCGATATCGGCGACGACGTCGACATCGAAGACGGGTTCGAGGCAAACGGCTGGATCGTTATCCGCAACCCGATGCCGACCGTCGTCTTCCTCTTTATTTATCTCTCGCAACTGTTGCGAATCGGCGAGGACGAGGCCGCCGAGGAACTGCTCTCGGAACTGCTCAGCGAGAACGAGGAGAACGATCCGCTGCTGATTCCCCGCGGTGCCCGTGTCTCCGACGATGCTTGGCGTGTGTCGACACCCGCCGTCGTCGGCGACGACTGTCGACTGCACGGGAACATCCGCGCGGAGTCACTGGAGGTCGGCCGTGACAACGTCGTCTTCGGTAGTCTCCGAGCCCGCGATGGCGTCGTCATTGGCAAAGGAAGCGATATAAAGGGGGATGTGACAACCCGCGGCGGCGATGTCCGGATTGGGCCCGGCGTGAAGGTGTGGGGAGACATCTCCGCCGATACCGTTGCGTTCCACGAGAACGCGACCATCGACGGAAAGATCCGCGCGAGCGAGGAGATGCAGATGCACACCGACGAAGTGCTTGACCGACCTGACGAAGATGCCGAGGTGATGGCCGAGATGGCAGCGGAACTGGAAGGTGACGGCGAATCCACTACGGACGAGGACCACGCTGACGGAGAGCCAGCGACCGATACCGACACTACGGAGTCGGACACCGACACGACCGACGATGGGGCGACTGCGCAGGCCGAATAATCGTCTCCGCGAGTAACACCGGGTCGTGTTCCGCCGTGGGGAGATGCCCCAGGAACCTGTCGAACCGAAAGCGGTTTCGGCCCGTCCGCGGTACGTGGTCGCATGCTCTCTATCGCGCTTGCCGGCAAGCCCAACGCCGGGAAGTCTACATTCTACAAGGCTGCGACGATGGCCGACGTGGACGTGGGGAACTATCCGTTCACCACTATCGACGCCAACCGCGGCGTGAGCCACGTCCGGACGGACTGCCCGTGTCTCGACCGCCAGCAGCGCTGTGGTGGTGAGAACTGCCACAGCGGGAAACGGTACGTCCCCGTCGAGCTCATCGACGTGGCCGGTCTCGTGCCGGGCGCTCACGATGGGCGCGGGCTGGGCAACCAGTTCCTCGACGAACTCACGAACGCCGACGTGATCCTGAACGTCGTCGACGCCGCTGGGGAAACGAATGCAGAGGGCGAACCCGTGGAGGTGGGTGAACACGACCCCGTGGAAGACGTTGACTTCGTTGAGGAGGAGATGGACCTCTGGATCGCAAGCATCGTCTCCCGCAACTGGGAGTCCATCGAGCGCCAGTCCCGGTCACCCGACTTCGCACTGGACGAGTCGCTGGTTGATCTGCTCGCTGGTGTGGGTGCGAGCGAACTCGATGTGGCCCGAACGCTGCGAGCACTGGACTACCCCGAAGACCCCATCGCCTGGACCGACGCGGATCGTGAGGCGCTAGCACGCGAGATACGCGAGCGGACCAAGCCCATCGTCGTCGTGGCCAACAAGGCCGATATCGCGCCCGAGGGCAACGTCGAACGCCTGCGAGAGGCCGCCGATATCGTGATTCCCACAACCGCCGACGGCGAACTCGCACTTCGGAACGCGGCGGAGGCAGGCGTCGTCGACTACGACCCCGGCGACGACAGCTTTGATATTGTCGGCGATGTGAGCGACCAGCAGCGCCACGGTCTGGATAAGATACGGGATGTAGTGAAGGCCTTCGGCGGAACCGGCGTTCAGGGGGCCATGGACACCGCCGTCTACGATCTGCTCGACCATATCACGGCCTATCCAGTCCAGAACGACACGAAGTGGACCGACGGGCAGGGCAACGTCCTCCCGGATGCTCACCTCCTTCCTCGTGGGTCAACGCCGAAGGACCTTGCCTACAACGTCCACTCGGATATCGGTGAGGGGTACACTCACGCCGTCGACGCCCGCAAGGAGATGCGGATCAGCGATGAGACGGAACTGGAAGAGGGCGCCGTCATCAAAATCATCTCCGAAGGGTAGCAGCCGGCACACACTGACCCCGCCGACGTTTCGGGAAGAATTATCGGCCCGGCCGCCCCCAGGAATTGTATGACAGGATTCTCCAGTCGCGTCGAAGCGGTGTCCATCTCCGGCATCCGCGAAGTGTTCGAGGCCGCCGGCGATGACGCAATCAACCTCGGGCTTGGGCAACCGGACTTCCCGACGCCCGATCACGCCCGCGAGGCCGCAGTCGAGGCTATACAGTCGGGCGCCGTCGACGCCTATACCTCCAACAAAGGCACGCTCGAACTCCGCGAAGCCATCGCCGCAAAGCACGAGCGGGACAACAACCTCGATGTCGATCCGGGAGACATCATCGCTACCTCCGGGGGCAGCGAGGCGCTCCACATCGCGCTGGAGGCCCACGTCGACGCTGGGCAAGAAGTCATCTTCCCGGACCCTGGCTTTGTCTCCTACGACGCGTTGACTCACATCGCGGGCGGGACACCAACGCCCGTGGGCCTGCGCGACGACCTGACGATGGCCCCCGAGACGGTCGAGGACGCCATCACCGACGACACCGCGGTGTTCGTGGTGAACTCGCCCGCCAATCCCACGGGCGCGGTCCAGTCACCCGAGGATATGCGCGAGTTTGCTCGCATCGCCGAGGAACACGACGTGCTCTGTATCTCCGATGAGGTGTACGAACAGCAGGTATTTGAGGGCGAACACCGCTCGCCCGCCGAGTTCGACGACGTCGGTAACGTCGCCGTCGTTAACGCCTGCTCGAAGGCCTACTCGATGACCGGCTGGCGGCTGGGTTGGGTCACTGGTGCGACCGACCGTATCGAGCGGATGCTCCGTGTCCACCAGTACGCGCAGGCCTGTGCGTCCGCGCCCGCTCAGTACGCCGCCGAGGCCGCCCTCTTGGGCCCCCAGGAGCCAGTCGAGGAGATGCGCGCCGCCTTCGAAGAACGCCGTGATATCCTCATCGATGGGTTCGACGAGATGGGGCTTGAGTGTCCCACGCCCAAAGGAGCCTTTTATGCGATGCCGAACGTGCCAGACGGGTGGGTCGACGAGGTAATCGAGCGCGGTGTCGTCGTCGTCCCGGGCGAGGCCTTCGGCGAAAACGGCGCGGGATATGCCCGCATCTCATACGCTACGGACACCGAGACGCTACACGAGGCCATCGATATCATGGCCGAGGCGACGGCCGCGCTCGAATAGAGTCGCCATTGTTACAGCGGTAGCGAGGCGAAAGCCCATCGGCTTTAGCCGTGGGATGAAGCCGACAACTGGGAATCTCTCCACGCTCGTAGCCACGGCTGGGGTTGAATGCTTACGTAACATCTTTAGGTGAGTGATATCTATATACTGACGATGCCTCGTGGGTTCGACAGGGAACGTACCAGCGTCCACAAACTCCAGTACCACTTCATCTGGTGTCCGAAATACCGTAAATCGGTGCTTGAGGGCGAGGTACGCACCCGTCTCGAAGAACTCATCGAGGAGAAAGCCGACGAACTCGGGGTAGAGATACTGGAGTTGGCGATTCGCCCCGACCACGTACACTTGCTCATCACAGGCGACCCGACGCTCGCCCCGAACAAAATAATGCAACAGGTCAAGGGCTACTCCTCGCGCCGACTTCGGGGCGAGTTCGACTTCGGTTTGCCGTCGCTGTGGACGCGCTCGTACTTCGTTTCAAGTGCGGGCGACGTATCCAGCGAACTCATCGAGGAGTACATCGACGCCCAAGCAGGTGAGTAGCCATGACACGGACAGTCAAAACCACGGTTCGGGTCAAACTCCACTCACTGACCAACAGGAAGGCTGACCTGCTCGCTCGTGAGTATGAGGCGTTCCAGACTGCGGTA
>JAQCNK010000162.1 GCA_028275075.1 Haloarcula sp.
CGCCGGAGGGGTTGGATTGTGTCGTGCCGTCACCCCATCCCGTGTTCCAGGGGCAGGGGTAGTGTAAGCACCGTGTGGTGCGTGTCGGCGGGGAGGACCCCAACTAGTTCCCGGATTGATTTCGGCGATTGAGTTACTTTCTTGTTCGACCCCGGTTGGAATAAATCCGTGGAAAGCGGGGTGAAAGTGAACGCGATTCACGCCCGCCGTGAACAGCGTGGCGTCTGCGACGCCACGGGCAGTCGGCCGCAGGCCGACGACGGCGGGATTCTCTCGCTGTCAAAGATAGCTGTATAATCGAACGAACATAACGATGCTGTAGGACCAATTGAGCCGATGTCCACACCGACTGCACTGTCCGCAGAAAAGGTCGGTTTCTGAGGGGAGGTTCCTGCGACGACAACCCCAGGCTCATCCCGAACGGCGCCTCGGGACGCTGCACGAGAGCGGGACTGGCGTGCCGTCGGCTGTGCGTTGTGTTTCGATGACCAGTATAGCTTTATCAGATTCGATATCTGGCCCTCTGGACAACGGCGTGACCGGCCGACCGCCAGTGTTTTGCAGCGGCTGACCCGACAGTGAGATATGGAGACAGTTTCGGCCGCTGTCAGAGTCCGGCGTCTCGTACGACGACCGCGACCGGCGGGAGGCAAGGCTAGATCACACTGCCAGTCCGACAATTCGACCGTTGCCCCACCGGCTCAGGTAGGTGCGTCCGATGGGTACTGACGGAAACGGTGACGGAGACTCCGCCGACACGTACGTCCACCGTCCCAGCGGCGAACCGCCACGCCAGGCCGAGACGAGCGGGGAGTTCGGCGGCGAGGGATGGGTACTTGTCGGGATGATCCTCCTGGGCTTTCTCGTTATTCCCATCGCCATCCTGTTACTGCCGGCTGCACAGGGACTCATCCAGTCGCTCGGGCTGACACTCCGGGCCGCCTATCTGGCCCTGCCGCTGGTTCCAGCGTTTCTCCTCGGGGCCATCGCGGTGTGGTCGGCGCTGCGGTCGCGCCAGTCGTAGCTCGAAATATCGGAGTCGATACTCGGCCGCGAACGTTTATACCGGTATCCACCCACCTCCGAAGCAGATGCTCATCTCGCCACTGACGGTGGTCTTGTTAGCCGCCGTCGTCGGGACAAACGTGGCTGTGCTGGTCTGGCTCCACCGGGATCGACCTGGTGCCGGCCCGCTTGCGGCTTTCATTATCGGGGCTACCATCTGGGCTGTCGCACATGGCCTCGAACTCGTGGTGCCAGGGGTGGTGCAGATGGAGCAGCTGTTGCAGGTGCAGCTCACACTCTCGGTTATCGTACCCATCGCGTGGCTCGTAACAGTGCTCGAATACACCGGCCACCCGCGCTGGCTTACCCGCAAGCGGATCACGCTACTGCTGGTTGAGCCCGCTGTCTTCGTCACGCTGGTGTGGTCAAACGGCGCGCATCGACTCGTCTGGCGAACTGCCACAGTCGCCACCGCCCCCGAGACCTCTATGCTAGTCCCGACCTGGGGGGTCGCCCACTGGGGGAACCTCGCCTACATGCTCGTGTTGATACTGGCTGGTGGCGTCCTTCTCATCCGGACGCTACTCCGGACCGAGGACCGCTTCCAGGGACAGATACTGGCCCTACTCACCGCCATTACCGCTCCGATGGTGGGCTACGCTATCAACGCGTTCGATCTGGGCCCCGCGCCTTTCGACCCGACGAGTATCGGCTATATCGTCTCTGGGGTAGTGCTGTCGGCGGCGATGCTTCGAGGACAGCTGTTAGACGTCGCGCCGGTCACTCGTGACCTGGGACGGGAAGCAGTGTTCTCCGAGATGGAAGATGCGGCCATCATCGTCGACCGGGACTGTCGTATCGTTGACATCAACGCCGCAGCCACGGTGTTTTTTTCGAAGACACCGACCGAGCTATCGGGGCTGCAACTCGCCAGCGAGCTCCCAAAAGTGGCCGAGACGATACCGGAGGCCGGCCAGCGCGCCCAGACGGAGAGCCGGCTCGAACGCAACGGCGCGGTTCGATACTACGACGTGTGGATCACGCCGCTGTTCCGCTCCTACGGTGTTGCATCCGGTCACCTCGTCAGCCTGCGTGACGTGACGGCGCGCCGCCAACGCGAGCAGCGCATCAGCGTGCTCAACAGACTCCTCAGACACAATATCCGAAACGAAATGAACGTGGTTCGGGGTAACGCCAACCTGCTGAGCGACAGCGTCGATCCAGACGACCGGGACCGCATCGACCATATCGTCCGGAC
>JAQCNK010000166.1 GCA_028275075.1 Haloarcula sp.
CGACGCCGTGATTGTGGACCGTCGCTGCGGCGGGCGCAAAGACGTCACGGCCGTGGAAGGTCGAACTCGCCGGGTCGTCGTAGGCCCAGCGAAACACCTCGAATCCGTCCTCGGTCAGTTCCCGCACAGCGGGCAACAGCACGCCGTTGTCGGGGCCGACGAGCGCGTGGTCGCCGGCGCGGACGACTAGCGCCGCCCGGTCCGTGCCGACACCGGGGTCGACGACGACGCAGTGGACCGCCGGCGGAAAGTACGGGAGTGTCTGTGTCAGCCAGAACGCTGCCGCCCTGACATCCTGTCTGGGGAGGTCGTGAGCGATGTCTTCGATGCGGGCGTCACTCTGACCGCAGATGACGCCTTTCATCGCAGCGGGGTACGGTGAACCGAAGTCCGTTGCCAGCGTTATCATCACTGTTCGCCGATATCTGGCTCTTCGAGCGACTCGCCTTCGGCCACGTAGCGGGCCAGCGAGTCGGTGTCCGAGACGTGTCGCAGCCGCTGGACGCCGTTTATCTCCTCGATGGTTCTGACGACAGGATCCGGGACGCGGTCGCGCCAGGGTCGGTCCTCGATCATCCGTTCGCGTATCTCGCTGCCCTCCAGACGGTCGCGGTCAAACATCGGCGACTGGCGCACCTCGATGCCGCTCTCCTCGAACAGCCTGAGCACCAGCGGGTTGTTCGAGTACGCCACGTCGAAGTCCGGACACATGCTCTCGACGTGGCTCACCCAGACGGCGTTGCGGTTGATATCCTCCAGCGGGACTACGTAGGTCGGCAGGTCGAACTCGGCGACAGCTTTGGTTATCATCATGATACGTTCGCCCGCGGTGAAAGGATCATGTGCCGTATGTGAATCGTCGGCGCTCCCGATGCCCAGTACCAACTCGTCGACCTCCTCGGCGATGCGCCCGACCATCGCGTGGTGGCCGTCGTGGTATGGCTGGAACCGACCGATGTAGAACCCGCGCATGTGATGACGTGCGGCTGGCGGTCTGATAAACCCGACGGGCTGTCGACCAGGTTCTTCAACCCTGACAGAAGCACCGCTGTCTTGCGATTAGGTCGGTGTGGGGACGGTGCCCGTGGGGAGAAAGTATATCAGTGGACAGGCCTTGAAAAATGATGGTAACAACGTTTGTATGAGCGACAACACCGACACCGACGCGGCTCCCGACGCCGATCGGGAGGCGACCGACCCTGAGGAGGAAGCGACGCCCGAGACCGGCCAGCCTATGGCCGATGATGAGGCGTCCGACTCCGAAGGCGAGGCGCCCGACACCGGCGAGGGAGCCACGTCGGACACGACGCTCGGCAGCGATGTCGAGACTGCGGGTGGGTCCGAGTTCCAGGACGCCGAAGAGCAGTTGCTTGGCGGCCTCGATATCGACTCGACCGAGGAAATCGAGGTCCCCGACCGCCTCGTCGATCAGGTCATCGGACAGGACCACGCACGAGACGTGATCAAAAAGGCAGCCAAGCAGCGCCGCCACGTGATGATGATTGGCTCGCCCGGGACGGGCAAGTCGATGCTCGCGAAGGCGATGAGCCAGCTGCTCCCTCGCGAGGAGCTGCAGGATGTTCTGGTCTATCACAACCCCGACGACGGCAACGAGCCGAAAGTCCGCACCGTCCCCGGCGGGAAGGGCGAACAGATCGTCGAGGCCCACAAAGAGGAGGCCCGCAAGCGCAACCAGATGCGGACGTTCCTGATGTGGATCATCATCGCCATCGTCATCGGCTACTCGCTGATTATCGCCCAGCAGATCCTGCTGGGGATCCTCGCGGCCGGTGTCATCTATCTCGCCTTCCGCTACAGTTCGCGCGGTAGCGACTCGATGATTCCGAACCTGCTGATTAACAACGCTAATCAGAAGACCGCTCCGTTCGAGGACGCGACCGGTGCCCACGCCGGCGCGATGCTGGGCGATGTCCGCCACGACCCCTTCCAGTCCGGTGGGATGGAGACACCCTCCCACGACCGCGTCGAGCCCGGCGCTATCCACAAGGCCAACAAGGGTGTGCTGTTCGTCGACGAGATCAACACTCTGGATATCCGCTCTCAGCAGAAGCTGATGACGGCCATCCAGGAGGGTGAGTTCGGAATCACGGGACAGTCCGAACGCTCGTCCGGAGCGATGGTCCAGACGGAGCC
>JAQCNK010000169.1 GCA_028275075.1 Haloarcula sp.
TCGAGCCCATCGCGCAACGCCGCGTTCATTGGGGCCACCGGCGCCGACTCGCCGGTCCAGCGCTCGAACGCCTCGACGCCCTGGTACAACAACATCCACGCCCCGTCGACGGTGGTCGCACCCGCCGCTTTGGCGTCACGGAGCAGGCGGGTCTCGATGGGAGAGTAGACCGCGTCTAACACCGCGAGATCGCCATGTAACGTGGCAGCCGGTACCGGTGTCTCGTCTTCGTTCATCCCGACGCTTGTGCAGTTGACCAGCACGTCAGCCTCAGCCACGAGGTCCGTCAGCGCGTCGAGCCCGTGGCCGCTCGCGTTCGGCACCTCGGCCGCCAGATCGTCGGCTTTCGACGCCGTCCGGTTGGCTATCTCGACGGTCATCCCTTCGTCGGCCAGGCCAAAGGCGACGGCGCGACCGGCCCCGCCGGCGCCGACGACGACCGCCGTCCCCGAAAGCGAGACATCATGGTGTTCAAGGGCGCGCACAGCCCCCACAGCGTCCGTGTTATACCCTTTCGGCACCGCTCCCGAGAAGTCGACCGTATTTACCGCACCGATGCGTTCGGCGAGTGGATCGGTGTCGACGGCGTCGATTACATCCTGCTTGAACGGGATTGTGACGTTCAGGCCGGCGACACCCAGTCGTCCTGCGGCATCGACCGCCGCCGCCCCCTCGTCGGCCGGCGGCTCGAAGGTGACGTATGTCGCGTCGATACCCAGCGCCTCGTAGCCCGCCTCGTGCATTGGTGGCGACAACGAATGTCCCACCGGATTCCCGATGAGCCCGTAGACTTGCATACTCGGGTGGGCGCGTCCATCCCTCTTGAACGCCACGCTCCGGCTTGCGGCGGATGGGTACGGGAACAGTATACGGGTCGACAGAACGATTGATAGAAGTCGCCTCCGCCGGACCCCGGCGAATATCTATCAGTGTCGACCCGTATATCCTACGGTGGCCTGTCGTTTCGCAACTTTTTCTACCGGACCGGTGTTCCCCTCTCCTAGTGAGTCGCCTGAGTCATCCGCTTGTTCAACTCGCGGGCGCGACCCTGCTAACCGTCGGCTGGGTCGCAGTCCTGCTTCTGGGTGTCGATCTTGGCGTTCTGGCGACCGTCGGTATCTCGGGGCTTGCGGTCCTGGGTGGGTCGTTCCTGCTGGCGTGGGGGGCCGAGACCGCCGAGAAAGACGTTCCCAGAGCGTTCGCTATCGCTGTCCTCGCAGTGCTCGCGGTCGCGCCCGAGTACGCCGTCGACGCACTGTACGCTTGGAACGCCGGGGTGGGCGGCGCGACGGCTGAGGCCTGTAGCCAGCTAACCGCCGCGCAGATAGCGGCGAGCCAGACGACGCTCGCCCGTGGGTGCCACGACGCGAACTTGGCCATCGCGAACATGACCGGCGCGAACCGAATCCTCATCGGTATCGGCTGGGCTGGCATCGCCGCGTTCACTGTCTGGCGGGCCGCCAAGACCCGTGACCCGGCTGTCGAGAAGCGTGCCGGGTTCCTCAACAGCGCGGTCACGCTGGACCGCGACATCGCGACCGAGATCGCCTTCCTCTTTCTGGCGACCGGCTGGGCGTTCTTCGTGCCGATTGGCGGTGGTATCGGTCTGCTCGATACGCTGTTTCTTGTCGGTCTCTATCTCACCTACATCGGGCTGGTGTTGAAATCCGATACCGAGAGCTCGGACCACACTGTCGGTGTCCCGAAATACTTCCAGAGCTGGTCGCTGCCGTGGCGACCCATGGTGGTTCTGACGTTGTTTGGGTACTCCGGGATCCTCATTTTCACCGCCGTCGAACCCTTTGCCCACGGGCTCGAATCGATCGGCCTCCAGAACGGCATCCCCGAGTTCTTCATGATTCAGTGGGTCGCGCCGCTGGCGAGCGAATCGCCTGAACTCATCGTCGTCGCGGTCCTCGTGAACAAGGCCCGTTCGACGGCCGGCTTCAACGCGCTCATCTCCTCGAAGCTGAACCAGTGGACGCTGCTCATCGGGACCATCGCGGTCGTCTACTCGATCGGGCTCGGCGAGCTGGGGACGCTGCCGTTCGACGCGAAGCAGGCCGCCGAGATATGGATTACCGCGGCACAGTCGTACTTCGCGCTGGCCATCCTGGTCAACTTCGAGATGACGGTTCGGGAGGCCGTCGTCCTCTTTGGCCTGTTTCTTTCGCAGGTGCTCGTCGAATTTGTGCTTATCCGCGAACTGGTGGCGTTGCCATTTGGGAGCTACGAACTGCTCATCGGCTACACTGTGCTGTATCTCGCCATCGGAACCGCACTGTTCGCTCTGCGGCGGCAGGCGCTCGCCCGGCTACTTGGCATGGCCGGTGACGCCTTTCGGACGGCGCTGGGGCGGGAACCAATCCACGAGGAACTGGTGGACTGATGCTCGCGATAGTCGTCTCTCGAGCCGACGAGGCCAGCGCTCACATCGGCGAGCAGCTGCTGGAGATAGCTGACTGGACCGAGACCGTCGACGACAGCCGCTCCGACGCCGACGGGGGCGGAACCGTCTACCGGACCGACGGCGCCGAACTCCGGGAGTTCAAGCGACGCCACCTGGAACTCAAAGACCCGGCCGCGGCGTTCGAGCAGCCTGAGATGCTGGTGTTCGCGTCCAAGCACGCCGGCGAAACCGACGAGCTGTTGACCGCTCATCCAACCGGTAACTTCGGCGACGCGGAGTACGGCGGGGAGAGCGGTCAGTTCGCTCGGGCGCCACCGAACGCTCACCGCGCCGTCGTCACTGCGCTTGAAGAACACGCCCCCGAGGAGTACGACGTTGGGATTGAGTGTACCCACCACGGACCGACCGATATCGGCGTCCCGTCGATGTTCGTCGAGGTCGGCAGCGCGCGAGAGCAGTGGCGCGACCCCGCGGCTGCGCGGGCAGCCGCAAGGGCGATGCTCGACCTTCGTGGGACGGCGGCTGACACCCCAACCGAGGGCGGTACCCGGCGCCAGCTCGTCGGGTTCGGTGGCGGCCACTACGTTCCCCGCTTCGAGCGGGTTGTCCGCGAAACGGACTGGGCGGTCGGTCACATCGCTGCCGACTGGTGTCTGACCGCACTGGCGGAGTGGGCGTCCGACGACACCGAGTCCGAGGCCGTCATCGAGCGCGCGTTCGCGGCCAGCGGGGCGACGTATGCACTGGTTACCGGCGACCACCCCGACCTGGTTGCCACTATCAGGTCGCTGGGCTATCGGGTCGTCAACGAGCGGTTCCTCCACGAGACGACCGGTGTCCCACTCGAATTCGCCGACGCGGCCGAGACGGCAGTCGAACCGGTCAGTGAGGGGCTCCGCTTCGGGGATGGGGCTACCGATCCGGCCGAGTCGTGGCGCGTCGTTGACTTGCCCGCGGAACTGCTCGCCGAGACGACCGGGATCGACACAGAGGGCGTCCGCTCGTGGTTCGAGTCGAACACACTGGCGTTTGGAACTGAACAGCAGGGTACCGTTGTGACCGGGCCGGCCGTCCTCGACGCGGGGACCGACCGTTCCGCCGTCGTCGATGCACTGGCCGAGGTGCTCGGACAGCGATACGACAGCGTCGAGCGCGATGGGGAGGAACTTCGCGCTCGCGAGCAACGGTTCGATCCCGACCTCGCGGCCACGCTTGGTATCCCCGAAGGGCCGAAGTACGGACGGCTGTCCGCCGGGCAGTCCGTCGAGGTAAACGGGCGTGAAATAGAGCCTGAGACGGTCCAAAGCGAGCGTCTCCGTCGTTTCACTCTGTAGGAAGCGGCGAGTGAGACCGTCGGTCACCTGTCTGACGCAGGGGGAAAACTAATGAGGGTTCGTATGTAACGGGGATTTAAATATGGACTCGATAATTGACGACGCCATCGACGAGGCCGAAGAGGACCGCGAAGAACGCGGTGACCTCTCGACCAATACCCAGAGCGATCCGGCCACAGATGGGGAAGATACATTCACCTCCGGAGCGATGACAAACGACGAACTCGCGGATGTCGTCAAGGATCTCGAGACCAAGATAACAGTCGTCGGCTGTGGTGGCGCCGGCGGTAACACGGTCACTCGGATGATGGAAGAGGGCATCCACGGTGCGAAGCTGATCGCCGCGAACACGGACGCCCAGCACCTCGCCGACGAGGTCGAGGCAGACACGAAGATTCTGATGGGTCGCGAACGGACCGGTGGTCGCGGTGCAGGTTCAGTTCCGAAAATCGGTGAGGAAGCCGCCCAGGAAGATATTGAGGACATTCAGCAGTCTATTTCCGGGTCGGACATGGTGTTTGTCACCGCTGGTCTCGGTGGCGGGACGGGGACGGGCTCAGCCCCCGTCGTTGCACAGGCCGCCCAGGATGAAGGAGCACTCACAATCTCCATCGTCACGATTCCATTTACCGCCGAAGGCGAGCGGCGTCGCGCTAACGCCGACGCGGGCCTGGAACGCCTGCGATCGGTTTCCGATACCGTCATCGTCGTGCCGAACGACCGCCTGCTGGACTACGCACCCAGCATGCCGCTGCAGGACGCGTTCAAGATCTGTGACCGCGTGCTGATGCGGTCGGTAAAGGGGATGACCGAACTCATCACCAAGCCCGGACTGGTCAACGTGGACTTCGCCGACGTTCGCACTATCATGGAAAACGGTGGTGTCGCAATGATCGGACTGGGCGAGTCAGATAGCGAGAATATGGCCCAGGACTCTATCCGGTCCGCGCTTCGTTCGCCCCTGCTGGACGTGGAGTTCGACGGTGCTAGCTCCGCACTCGTCAACGTCGTCGGCGGTCCCGACATGAGCATTGAACAGGCCGAAGGCGTCGTCGAGGAGATTTACGACCGTATCGACCCCGACGCCCGTATCATCTGGGGCGCCTCGATAAACAACGATTTCCAGGGGAAGATGGAAACGATGATCGTCGTCACCGGTGTCGAGAGTCCACAGATCTACGGCCAGAGCGAGGCACAACAGGAGCATGCCACACAGCAGGCCGACAACGATATCGAATTTGTCGAGTGATACCGGCGGCCGTCTCACACCGAGTTCATTCACCGTTTTGGGGAAGCAGTATCAATGAACGCACAGCTACTAGTCGGTCTGGCGCCGACGACGGCCATCTCGGAAGCGGACCACAATATAGAAAAGCGGCCGTGCGGTAAGCCTCGATATGAACGTTCCGTACGACCTCACCTCCTACATTCGGGTACTCAAACTGGCGAGTACGCCCGACTTTGAGGAGTTCTCCCAAATTGCAAAGATTGCCGGTGCCGGTATCCTGCTCGTCGGCCTCATCGGTTTCATCATCTTCGCCCTGATGACGTTCGTCCCAGGCAGCAAGCCGGTGTAAGCAGATGGGCATCTACGCAGTCAAAACCACGGCGAGCCAGGAACGGACCGTTGCAGACATGATAATCACCCGTGAAGAGCCGGATATCCATGCCGCGCTGGCACCCGACTCGCTGACAAGCTACGTGATGGTCGAAGCCGACGATCACAACGTCTTCGATCGTATCCTCGACGAGATTCCCCACGCTAACGGCGTCGTTCAGGGGGAGTCCTCGATGGCAGAAGTCGAGCACTTCCTCTCCCCGAAACCCGACGTGGAGGGGATCGCCGAAGGCGACATCGTCGAACTCATCGCCGGTCCGTTCAAGGGCGAGAAAGCCCAGGTCCAGCGTATCGACGAAGGCAAAGATCAGGTCACCGTCGAACTGTACGAAGCGACGGTCCCGATTCCGGTCACTGTGCGTGGTGACCAGATTCGCGTGCTGGATAGCGAGGAACGGTAGGACGGCGGGCAGGCGGCGACAGTGTCGCCGAACCGTTGGTAAAAACGTCGTTTGACCCTCCGTTGGGCTTTCACTAGCGCGTCGTGATCGTTCGGGTACAGAATGGTAGCTATCCGAACAGACGGGTTGACAAAGCGGTTTGGCGATGTCGTCGCCGTCGATGCGATAGACCTCACAACTCAAGAGGGCGAGGTGTTTGGCTTTCTGGGGCCAAACGGCGCGGGGAAGTCAACGACTATCAACCTCCTGCTCGATTTCATCCGCCCAACCGACGGGAGCGTTGAGGTGCTGGGCATGGACGCCCAGCAGAACCCGGCAGCAATCCGGCGGCGTGTCGGCGTCCTCCCGGACGGGTACGGCTTCGACGACCCGTTGACCGGTCGCGAGTATCTAGCATGGGCCATTCGAAATAAGAGCGCAGATGACGACCCAGACGAACTGCTCAGCCTTGTCGGATTAACCGATGACGCCAGCCGACTGGCCGGCGAGTACTCAAAGGGGATGCAACAGCGCCTGGCGTTCGCCATCGCGCTGGTCGGCGACCCTGACCTGCTGATTTTGGACGAACCATCGACGG
>JAQCNK010000170.1 GCA_028275075.1 Haloarcula sp.
AGAAAGCCCAGCCCATGGCTCCCGAAACTGAGACTGCCACGACAGGGGAGCCACCGGCAGACACAACGGACGAGCCGCAGTCGGACGCGCCGACGGCATCGGATGGGACCCAGCAGACACAGCGTTCTGAGCTTGCGGCCGAGCTTGAGGAACGGAACTCCGAAATCGCGGCGCTGGAAAAGGAGATCGGGACCCTCTCGACCGAGAACGAGGAGCTGGCCGCCGAGCGGGATCAGTTGGTCGAGGATCTAGAAGCAGCCCGCGACGAGATACAGCGACTGGAAGAAGAACTCGACGCAGCCGGTGGGGCTGTTCCGAGCGGGGAGGCACTTTCAAAAACAGAGGCCATCAGCGGGACGGACCTCTTTGTCCGCTACAACTCGAAAGGGGACGCTACGCTGGCAAAAGCACAGAGTGGAAACGCCAACAAAGCCGCAGTCGAGGAGAACATCCGCCTAGAGCACCACACTCAGTTCGACGGCGAGGACACCGTCGTTGACGGCGACCCCTTCGAAGAGTTCCTCCGTGGGAGCATCCAGTACCGCTTCGTCGAGTGGCTCGTTCGAAGCCTCCTCTACGAGATTCGGGAAACGGGTCACGAGAGCACGATGAGCGAACTCTACGACGCCCTGCCGGAGATTGACCGCGCGGAGCTCAACGGTACCGTGTCGGTCACCTATACTGAGGAGGGGCAGGAACAGCGTTCACAGGAGACCTTCGACGTAGTCGTTCGCGACAGGCTTGGCAACCCGCTTGTGGTCGCAAACATCAACCAAACCCGCCAGCCGGCGACCGACGGCCAGATGACCAACCTCGTTCGCGACGCCGAGCGGGTCGGGAATACGTCTGACTCACTGGCTGCCGCGTTCTTAGTTACCAGCAGCTTCTTCGAACCAGAAGCACTGGAGACCGCGAGAGAGGCAACGTCCAGCGGGCTTCTCTCCCGCGACAAGCGAAAGAGCTTCGTCAACCTTTCGCGGAAAGACGGCTACCACCTGTGTTTGCTCGAGGCGCGAAACAATGATTTCCACCTCGCTGTCCCAGAACTCTAGAAAGAGACCGCCTAACTCTCTATCTCTGCGGCATCGTCGATTTTCATTCCTTCGAGTTTGTCGATGATCTCGTCGATCTTATCGTCGAGGTCGTCAACAAATTCGCCGGTCTGTTCCGTGGTAATAGCGCCCTGGCTGGAGGGTTCGATGAGGTTCTCCTCTTCGAGGACGCGAAGCGAGTATCGAACCTTGTGGTGAGGGTAGCCCGTCTCGTTGGACATCTTCACAATTCCGATAGGCTCGTTCTCTATTACCATGCGGAGCACCTGCAGATGGCGCTCAAGCATGTCGACTTCTTTCTCAAGCCTGTCTATCATGGCAATTGTTAACTTGTGTTGGGTGGGTTTAAAAGTTACCCTCGCACAGGCCGGTTTACTGGTTGAATTGTATAGTGGCAGGGACTTAAAGCCGTCGTAGCATTTCACATGGGGCATGTTGGCGCACGTGGGAACCCGTGCGTGGCACCGCATACTGCCGGCTGTGATAAGCTGAGGGAGACGGTCTGTTGTATGCCAGTACCGGGATTTGACCGACCAGGCCCGGCAAATCATCGGTCCATCGATACAACCGACCGTAGAATTTGGCACCCCGGAGTGACAACTGTCTTTACCAACTTACAGCCACCAGTATCAGTTACCAGCCGCGAATCGAAGCAATCCGCCACTCCCTGCGGTCAGTTCTCCTTCGCTTTGGCGGGAATTGATCTTCGTTTCACAGTTCGGACACTCGTATGTGAGAGAGTTGGGAAGGATGTGGATGGTCCAGTCGCCATTGATTCGACTTTTGTACCCGCAATTAGAGCAACACAGTGTCGCCTCGTCAACCGGCTGCCGCTCAGTAATGAAAGTAGGAGACTCCATTTTCATAGTTAATCTATAGACAGTTATAACGGTGTCGTAGTTCACACCGGCTCGCGGCTTGTCACCAATGATCGATCGGAGAGATTTAGCGACGAAGGTGAGTTGGTCGCACGTTTAGTGACCGGGTGATTCAATCACTGTCGGTGAAGCAAATCCCGTGAAGATGTTTCTATGACACGCTCGGCAGTATCAGTTTTATCTCCGGGGACAGTAGAGCGCTACCTAGAGTATCGGTGATATAGCTCACTGTGAGAGACCGTAATCTGTTTATCATGGTGGACGGAACGTCCGGTCGATGACCGTAACCATCGTCGGCTCGCAGCTCGGCGACGAGGGCAAGGGCGGCATCGTCGACCTGTACGGTGACGACGCGGATGTCGTCGCTCGGTATCAGGGCGGCGACAACGCCGGCCACACCGTCGTCCACGAGGGTGAGACGTACAAGCTCTCCCTCGTTCCGAGCGGAGCCATCCGCGGCAAGGTCGGCGTGCTCGGCAACGGCTGCGTCGTCAACCCGCGAACACTGTTCGACGAGCTAGACACACTACAGGAGCGCGGTCTGGATCCGGACGTGCGTATCGCAGAGCGCGCGCACATTATCTTCCCGTTCCATCGCGTGCTCGACGGTATCGAGGAGAAAGTAAAGAGTGAATCCGACAGTGAGGTCGGCACCACGGGCCGCGGCATCGGCCCGACCTACGAGGATAAGGCCGGCCGCCGGGGGATCCGGGCCAGCGACTTGCAAAATCCCGACGTACTCCGGGAGCGACTGGAGTATATCGTCCCGCAAAAACGAGCTGTCGTCGAGGATGTCTACGGCATGTCCGTCGACGATCTGGAAGACCCCGAAGCGCTCGATGTCGACGCGCTCTACGAGGAGTTCCGCGAGTACGGCGAACGGTTCGCTGACGAGGCGATGACTGTCAACGCCAGTGCCTTTCTCACTGAGAAGATGACCGAGGGCCAGAACGTCATGCTGGAAGGGGCCCAGGGGACCACTATCGATATCGACCACGGGAACTACCCCTACGTCACCTCCTCGAACCCGACCGCGGGCGGCGCTACCACAGGGACCGGTCTCAGCCCTGGCGTCGTCGGTGGCGGCGAAGTCATCGGCATTGTCAAAGCCTATCTGACCCGCGTCGGCAGCGGTCCCCTGCCAACCGAACTAGGTGGCGTCGTCGGCGATACGCCCGGCTATGAGGAACAGGGTGAGGGTGAAAATGAAGCGCTCGCGACCCAGATTCGTGAAGAAGGTGGCGAGTACGGTACCGTTACCGGCCGCCCCCGCCGAGTCGCCTGGCTCGACATGCCGATGTTGCGCCATGCCACGCGAATCTCCGGGTTCACCGGACTCGCGATAAACCACCTCGACGTACTGGCCGGCTTGGAGGAAGTCAGAGTGGGCCATGAGTACACACTCGATGGTGAGACACTGGACACACTACCGGCCACTACTGAAGAGTGGGGTCGTTGTGACGCCACGTACCGAAGCTTCGACGGCTGGCCGGAAGTCGACTGGGCCGAGGCCACAAGCGAGGGGTACGAGGCGCTGCCCGAAAACGCTCGCGCGTATGTGGAATACATCGAGGACGAACTTGAGACGCCCGCCTACGCCATCGGCGTCGGGCCCGGCCGCGGCGAGACAATCGTCCGCGAGCGGCCGTTCTATAGTGGCAGTTGAAATGCAATACACACCCGACCACACGACAGCGTTCACGAGAGCACGGCGCCCGTGCAGTCCGTCAGAAACTGACGGGGTCTGAAGACAGCGGCTCGGTGGGTACATCGTTGCAACTGTTGCTATAGCGTCGCTGGGCACGGTAGCGCAGACAGTATCCTTTTATTCCTACCGGTCCGAACTACCAGTATGAAAGAGGACCTGATGGACATCATCTGCTGTCCGCTGGATAAACACGACCTCGACCTCGACATCACAGAGCGCGACGATGGGGAGGTCCTGTCGGGGACGCTCACCTGTACGGAGTGTGGCGAGACGTTCCCCATCGAAGATGGTATCCCGAACCTCCTCCCGCCGGACATGCGAGAAGAAGCTCCTGCCTGATACGGTCGGTTGTAACGATTTACAGGTGATTTGCCGGGACGGGTCCGGCAATGGCTCACAACTGACCGTATGAAGCTTTTTCTCTCATCGCTGTCGAGGTCCCACTGTGTCTGACGCCTTGACCGTCCACGTCAACCGCGAGGGCCTCCACAGCCTCTGGGTGCCCGACAGCTACGTGGCGAGCAATAGCTTCGAGGTGGTGATCGTCAACCACGGTGGATCGACCCACGTCCACCTCCATCTCGACGATGCCCTCTCTACGAGGGCCACTATCGAAGCCCCGAACCACCACGTTGCGGGCGGCAAGTCCCGACGTGTACAGGTGACTCGGACACGGGAGGGCGCGACCCGTGGGAACCTGAAAGTCGTCACGTCCTACGGAGCGACGACTCGCCTCGTCGACGTTGCGCTGACCGAACCAGTGGCAACTGACGGACCGGTCGAGGTCAACGAACAGTTGAGCAAACCCCAGCCCCGGACCGAGGATAAAAGTCCCGCAGATGTCGGTCCGGTCCCGATTCGACCCGTGCTCGCCGCGAGCGGGACTGCGGTGGGACTTGCAGTCGGTGGTGCGGCCGTCTTCGGGAGCGCTGTCGCGGTGATCGCTGCGCTCGCTATCGTCGTTCTCGCCGTCGCTGTCGTCGTCGTGGTGCTCGCGACCCAGTCCTATACGGGTCGACAGAACGATTGATAGAATTCGGCTCGCCAGACCCCGGCGAATATCTATCAGGGCTTCTGTTAACCCGTATAATCGTCGGTCTCGACGCCGGCAAGATTCTCATCGTCATCGAACAGCTTCGCCCGGAGGAAACGAGTCCGATAGCGGTTAGCCCCGTCGTAGACATCGGCTTCGCGGATGTCGTCGACGCGGCCGTCGGCGACGGCATCGATGATCTCCTCGACCTGCTCTTTCTCGCTCGGCGTCAGTTCGAACTCGTACGTCTGGGCCTGCTCGCCCTCCAGTTTGGTCCACTGGCGGGCCGCGGCAATAACCAGCGAACACGGTTCCCGGCAGGGGAACTCGCCGTCACCCCCGCCGACGTCCAGTTGCGTCTCCTCGTCGTACTGCCACTCGCGCCGTTTCAGACACTCGGAGTCGTCACAGCAGGCCTCTGCGACCCAGTTGACGTGTTCGTACCCCTCACCGCGGTCCCAGGTGCGAACGACACCGTAGATGCCGGTCTGGCGGGAGACAGTCTCGTGCCAGTGGTCGATATCTAGTTCGCCTTCGCGCTCGCGGTGCCAGTTCTGAACCGTCGCGGGGTAGAACGCGTGGACGGCCTCAACGATATCGGCGGCCCCAAGATCCGGGAACTGCCACCCCGTCTGCAACGAGGGTGCGGTCTTCAGCGGGCGGTAGTCGCCGTCGTCGTCGTGTTTGGCGATATCCCGCGCGTCGAGCGGGTCCTCGTGTGCGGTCAGTTCCGTCGCGGGCGTCTCGTCGTCAACGTGTCGCAGATCGTAGCTCCGGCCGGCATGCCCGTCCAGGGAGACAGTGATCCGAAGTTGGCCCCACTCAGTCGTCAGCCCACTTTCGAGCGCGTCGTATCGCTCCGGGAGCGCGAGTTCCTCGGCATCTTCGAGCCAGCGGAGGAAGGCCCATCGGGCGTCGACTTGGGGCGCGACCGCGTGCCAGAAATACCAGTTGCCGACCTGTGGGTCCTCGACTGCGGCCTCGCGGAGGGCGGCTTCATCGAGCCCACTGGCCGCGTTGTCGGGCGTCTCGAACGCGTAACCGTCCGAGCCGGCCTCGACGGTGAGACCGTCGAAATCGATGCCGTCCGGCGCGGTAGCCACCAGCGCGTCAACCGGGTCCTCGTTCATACCAAAACACGGGACTCGCATGAAAAAAGCTAGCCGGTTCGGACGGGGCTTGCCGCCAGTACGAGGCCGCAGTTACCGATGCGTAC
>JAQCNK010000181.1 GCA_028275075.1 Haloarcula sp.
CTCGAAGGCCAACTCGTAAGGTCGCAGGGAGCGACCGACCACGCATGACACTCCGACAGTCCCCCCTCGTGGAGGTGTACGATGACCCGACGCTCACCAACTTCGGCGGCTGGGAGATGCCAGTCGAGTTTGACTCGATTCGCGTCGAACACACCGCTGTCCGGGAGGCGGCCGGGAAGTTTGACGTGTCCCACATGGGCCAGGTGACCATTGCCGGGCCGGACGCTTTGGAACTCACCCAGCGGCTAACGACTAACGATGTCGCCGCGTTAGCCCCCGGTGAGGCGCAGTATGCGGGCATCACCAACGAGGACGGTATCTTGCTTGACGACACCGTCGTCTACCGGTTGCCCGCCGATACGGAGGACGACTACCTCTTCATTCCGAACGCGGGCCATGACGGTGAAATGACAGAGCGGTGGGCCAGCCATCGCGAGGAGTGGGGACTGACGGCGACGGTGACAAATCGGACCCAGGAGTACATGATGGTCGCGTTGCAGGGCCCAGACGCCCAGGCGCTGCTGTCGGAGCGCACGGATCTACCACTCGATACACTGGGGCGGTTCGAAGTGGCAAGTGGGGTCGTTGCCGGCGTTGACGCCCTTGTGGCCCGGACCGGATACACCGGTGAGGACGGCTTCGAGATACTCTGCCCGGCAGCCGACGCGACGGCGGTGTGGACCGCGCTGAACTGCCAACCCTGTGGCCTCGGCGCGCGGGATACACTCCGCTTGGAGATGGGGTTTCTACTCTCAGGTGAGGAGTTCCATCCCCGAGACGAACCACGGACACCCTACGAGGCCGACATCGACTGGACGGTCGCCTTGGACACAGATTTCGTCGGCCGCGACGCATTGCAGAGCCAGGAGCGTGACGGCAACGACGAGCAACTCGTCGGACTGGAACTGCTAGACCGGGGCGTCCCTCGCCATGGCTACGAGGTCACCGACGCCGAGGGCGAACCACTTGGTCACGTCACCAGCGGGACGATGAGCCCGACCCTCGGGGCGCCCATCGCGCTGGCGTATCTCCCCACAGAGTACGTTGCCCCCGACACCGCAGTTCGGGTGGTCATCCGGGGCGAACCGAAGGAAGCACGTACCCGGGCGACACCATTTATCGACAGATGAGCTTCGACGTACCTGACGACCTCCGATATCTGGAATCGCACGAGTGGCTCCGAACCGAGAGCGAGACCACGCGGATCGGTATCACCGATTTCGCGCAGGACGAACTCGGTGACGTCGTGTTCGTAGAACTGCCTGCTGCGGGCGACGAGTTGACCGCCGGCGAGGCGTTCGGCGTCGTCGAGTCGATTAAGGCCGTTTCGGACATCTACGCACCGGTCTCGGGCACCGTCACGGCGGTCAACGAGGCCCTGTTCGACCAGCCGGAACTGATCAACGAGGACCCCTTCGAAGAGGGGTGGATGCTCGAAGCTGAACTGGCCGATGAGGGTGAACTCGACGAACTTCTTGACGCCGACGCCTACCGCGACCAGATCGAGTAGCGGCCATGGACTCTGGCCGCTGCCACGTTTGGGTGAGTGTCCCAAGCGGCTGAACCGAGATAATCATAAGCGGGCGGTCGTAATGATGGACAACCAATGTCCGCTCGCCGGATTCTCCACCCATTTTCGGGACTGAAACAATGACAAGCCCATACGCTCCACACACTGACGCCGAGACCGAGACGATGCTCAGCGCGGTCGGCGTCAACGAGATAGACGCGCTGTTCGATGTCCCCGACGCCGTTGCCTTCGACGCCGAGTTCGGAATTCCCGCACACGGCGAGCGAGGGGCACGCCGGGAAGCGGCGGAACTACTGGGTCAGAACGCGGATCTGACCGAGTTTCTGGGCCGGGGTCACTACACCCACTACGTGCCCAGCGTCGTCGACGACCTCGCTTCCCGTTCCGAGTTTCTGACCTCCTACACGCAGTACCAACCGGAGGTCGCACAGGGGTTCCTGCAGGCGCTCTTTGAGTACCAGTCGATGCTGGTCGAACTCACTGGGCTCGACGTGGCCAACTGCTCGATGTACGACGAGGCGACGGCGCTGGGCGAGGCTGCGACGCTCTCACAACGAGTCCGATCCGTCTCCGGGGAGACGATTCTGGTACCCGACCACCTTCGAGACGGCAAGCGAGCAGTTCTAGAGAACTACGCCGACGGACCGGGCCTGTCGGTCAAATCATATCCGATGGCCGACGGCCGCGTTGATATCGCGGCGCTTGCCGAAACAATTGACGACGACGTGGCGCTGGTGTATGCTGAGACACCGACAGTGCGCGGAGTTATCGAGGAGTGCCTCGCCGACATCGGGGTGCTGGCCGACGACAACGATGCGCTGTTCTGTCTCGGCTCGGACCCTATCGCTCTGGCGCTCCTTGAGCGACCCGCCGATGTGGGCGCCGACGTGGTTGTCGGCGACGCTGCGTCGCTGGGCATGGGTACCGCCTACGGCTTCGGCCTCGGGATGTTCGTTACGCGCGAGGAGTACCTCCGACAGGTCCCCGGCCGTCTCGTCGGTGCGAGCGAAGACAACGACGGCCGTCGGGCGTACACGCTGACGCTCCAGACGCGCGAACAGCACATCCGCAAGGAGCGGGCCACCTCGAACATCTGCACGAACCAGGCGTGGGTGGCACTGCGGGCGGCGATGCATGCGGCCTGGCTTGGTCCGGACGGACTCGTCGACCTCGCCGAAGACTGCGTGACGCGAGCGAACGACCTCGCCGCGCGACTCGACGAGATAGCCGGCGTTCAGGCGCCGGTTCATTCGGGTCACCATTTCCGGGAGTTCGTCGCTCACACCGACCAGCCCGCCCCTGCGATAGTCGACGACCTCACCGCGGAGGGGTACGCAATTCACGCTATCGACGACCACTTGATTCAGATATCAACCACGGAGGTGACCGCCGAGGCAGTGGACGGCCTCGTCGGGGCGATCGCGGAGGTGACCAAATGACGACATACGACCAGGCGAGCTGGAAAGACGAAGACGACGACCGCCACGAACCGCTCCTCTCGGAGAAAGCGAACGAGCGAGTTGCCATCGAGGACTCACCCCTGCCGGACGACCTGACACGGGACTCCCTGGAGCTTCCTGCCCCTGCAGAGCCGGCACTGGCTCGCCACTACACGCGCCTCTCCCAGATGAACTACGGCGTCGAAAGCGGCCCGTTCCCGCTTGGCTCCTGCACGATGAAGTACAACCCCTCGTTTACCGAGGATATCGCGGCGCGCCCGGAGGCTGCCGTCCATCCGGATCGCCCCGACCGCACGGTGCAGGGCACGCTCGGACTCTGCCATCGGCTCCAAGACTACCTGGGTCGGATCGGCGGGATGGATGCGGTGACGCTGCAACCGCCCGCCGGTGCGGCCGGTGAGTTCACCGGCATCCAGATCGCGAACGCCTACCACCAGCACAACGGCGACGACCGCTCGGAAGTCCTCATCCCGGACTCCGCTCACGGGACGAACTTCGCCACGGCGGCGATGGCCGGGTACAGCGTGGTGGAACTGCCCAGCGGTGACGACGGACGAGTCGACATCGACGCGCTCGAAGCCGCCATCAGCGAGGAGACGGCGGCACTCATGCTGACGAACCCGAACACGCTGGGGCTGTTCGAGCGCGATATCGAGCGGATCGCAGATATCGTCCACGACGCGGGCGGCCTGCTCTACTACGACGGGGCGAACCTCAACGCCCTGCTCGGGCAGGCCAGGCCGGGGGATATGGGGTTCGACGTGATGCATTACAACGTCCACAAAACGTTCGCGACGCCCCACGGCGGCGGTGGACCGGGCGCGGGACCCGTCGGCGTCACCGAGGCGCTCGCGCCGTTCCTGCCGGACCCACACGTCAGGCAGCGCAACGGTGAGTACGAGTACTATCGCCCCGACCACTCTATCGGGAAAGTCCACGGCTACTACGGCAACTGGCCCGTCTTGGTGAAGGCCTTCGCCTACATCACCCGCCTGGGCGACGCCGGACTCGCAGATGCGAGCGCGAAGGCGGTGCTGAACGCGAACTATCTGGCGACACAGATTCCGTACGAGGTGCCCTTTGGCCCCTTCCATCACGAGTTTGTCGCCAGCGCGGGTGAACAGGACGCGGCAGACGTGGCAAAGGGAATGCTCGACCACGGGGTCCACCCACCGACGACGAAGTGGCCCGAAACGGTTGACGAGGCCCTGATGACTGAACCGACGGAGGGCGAGAGCCTGCGTTCGCTCGACCAGCTCGCTGCCGCCTTCGAGGCCGTCCACGACGAGGACGACGGCACCCTCGCGGCGGCTCCGACCCGGACAGCCGCCAGCCGCATCGATCAAGTGCGCGCTGCTCGAAGCCCGCGCCTTTCCTGGCAGGCACTCGATTCCGACCAGTAGGTCGGTACAAAACTACAATGACTCGTGTGAATCCGACGGCGGAACGAAGCCCTTCGGAACCGTCCCCGGTGACATGTTGATGCTGCTGCCGCGCCTGTGGACCACCGTCTAAATCGCGGCGCGTATCTTCTCGGCCAGCACGCTGTACTGCTCGGTGCCGGTCCCTTTCTGGACGAAGCCAGTCACGCCGGCATCGTCGGCCGCTTCTTCGACAGTATCCGGCTCACGGGCCGAAAAGAGGAGGAAGGGGAGTGACTGCCCCTTGTCCCGGAGTGCTGCACACAGCTCTAAGCCGTCCAGTTGTGGCATCTTGTAGTCGCTGACGACAACGTCATACGAGCCCGTCAGTGCCATTTCCAGGGCCGTCTCGGGATCTATTTCGCTAGTCACCTCGAGGTCATCTTCCTGCTCCAGAAACGCCTCGACGATTTCGAGCACGTCTCTGTCCTCGTCAACCAGGAGCACGTCGATACTCATCTACTAGTACTACCTGCTTCTGCGATAAAAATCTACGGTCACTGCATCGCCGCCAGATCAACCACCGCTTCGTAGTCCACACTCAGCCACGTCGACAGTCGCGAGTCACCCGTTGCGTTCGGCGGGTAGACTGTACAGCGGTCCGCCCCGTCATCGTAGCGGACCACAGTCAGTGACAGTTCTCCGTCCGACTGGCCGGTAGCGTCCGGGGTAGCCCCCGTTTGGTTCGGACTCATCTCATCCGATAGTAGCAAATGGAGTGGGTAAAACGGCTTCTAAGACCTCTCAGTACGGATATATAGAGCTATGCGCTCTGTGCAGTGTCGACTTCACCGTCGATACGGACGAAACCATAGTCACACTCCCCGCAGTGCCACTTGACCTTCTCTCCGAGATGCATCGTCGTGCTTGCGACCTTCCAGAACTCGCTGTACTCTTCACACTTCGGACAGTAATGTTCCAGTTCGAGACTCATGTCACATCGTTGTATTTGGGTGCCATTGAAGCTCCCGGTTCTATGCGCAGCGAATCGTTCGCATGTTAGTTCTCGCCGCTGGGCCGGTTCAGTGAGCTTTGGGGTATCTGATCTCTGCCAGGCACTGATTCCGCTATCAGAACAGGCAAACGGTTAGCTCACCTACTGGTGTTATGTCCACAATGGAAGACGACCAGCCCCCACTCACGGCTCTCGAAGTCGATGCCGAGGCGCTCGCGCCGACAGAAACGGAGACAGCGACGTTCGGGATGGGCTGTTTCTGGGGTCCGGACTGTCGGTTTGGCGCGATGCCCGGTGTCGTGCGGACGCGAGTGGGCTATGCGGGCGGGACGGAACCGGACCCGAGCTACTATTCGCTGGGCGACCACACCGAGGTCGTCCAAGTCGAGTACGACCCGGCGCGGCTGGAATACGAAGAGCTGTTGGATGTGTTCTGGGCGAACCACAACCCGTTCAGCGGGGCGCACAAGCGCCAGTACCGCGGCGTCGTCCTTGCTCATGACGAGTCACAACGTGACGTGGCCAGCACGTCGGCTGCGACGCTGGAAGACCGCACTGGGCAGTCGGTCGAGACGGCTATCGAGTCGCTCGATGCGTTCACGCTCGCGGAGGATTACCACCAGAAGTACGAACTCCGCTCGACGCCGGTGGTTGGCGACGAACTGGAGAGCCTCTACGGCCCGTCGATCGTCGACTCGACCGTTGCGGCGCGGCTGAACGGCTTCGTCGCGGGCCACGGCGACCGCGATCAGCGCGAGTCGTTGGTCGCCGAGGTCGCACTCTCGCCGGCAGCGCTCTCCGAACTCGAACGGCGGGTGTGAATTGCGGTGCCGTCCCTGCCTCCAGCGGCGAGAATATAAGCCTGTGGCGTCCCCAGCAGGAGTATGACAATCTACACCGGCCGCGGCGATCAGGGACAGACCGACTTGCGGACGATGGACCGCGTCTCGAAGGACTCCGGACGTATCGAGGCCTACGGCACCGTCGACGAGGTTAACGCGCTGGTTGGGGTTGTCCGCCCGACAGGGTACGACGACATTGATGACGACCTGCGAACCATCCAAAACCACCTCCACATCGTCCAGGCGGATTTCGCGAATCCCAGCCCCGATGAGGACGACCCACGAATAACCGAGACACACGTCAGCACCATTGAGGAGATGATTGATGACGCGGAGGAGGAACTGGATCCACTGGAGTCGTTTATTCTGCCCTCGGGTTCTGAGCCCGGCGCGAAGCTTCACCACGCTCGCGCCGTCTGTCGGCGGGCTGAGCGCCGCTGTGTCTCGCTTGCCGCCGAGGAAGCGGGTATCAACGGGACGGCTATCATCTATCTCAACCGGCTTTCGGACACGCTGTTTACACTCGCTCGCCTGGTCAACGAGCGCGAAGGAGTCCGGGAGGAAAGTCCGGACTACTAACACTGCCGGATAAAAACCAGCTCCGATCCAGGGGTGCGAATATCTATCTGTGCTAACAGCCGCCACCGTGAGCGTCGGCGGGGAGTCGCTGTGTTCAGTTCGCGGCTTCGGCCAGCACGTCACAGTCCTCTTTGCGGATGCTGAAGCCGCGTGAGCGAAGCTCCGACGCCAGCTTGCTGGTGTCTACGCCGCCGTAGGCTGCGGCCTGCTCCAGGCCGAGTGTTCCGCCGCGGTACAGCGTCAGCGCCGTCGTCAGGGAGGTGTATGACTTCATTGTCCTCATCTTTGAACAAGTGAAGCTAGATATTAAACCTTCTGCGTCAATAGCTAGCATGATATGGAAACTGCTGGCACAATAACAACA